>NZ_JAFEPJ010000019.1:0-2684 GCF_016893255.1 Staphylococcus sp. GDB20D11A | reverse complement strand
ATAGTTACCCTTATTATCAAGACTCGTTTTCACTCGTTTCAAAACAAAGCACATAACTTTGTTTTAAATATAAAAATTCATATGAGGTTTAGCCTCTTTATAATAACTCAATCTATCTTCTAAACTTCCTGTATGCAATTCTAATTTATGGCCATCTAAATCAGTGAAATATATTGATTTTTTATCTCTAATATCTCTATCTCTACCTTCAAGAATATTTACTTCATTTTCTTTCAACCAGATATACCAATCTTCAAAATCGTTATCTGAAATTGTAAATGCTATATGAGTATACGAATATTTAATTTCGCTTCTAGGAATATTTTTTTCTTCGTTCAAAGCTAACCATATACCACCTAAATTAAAATAGGCCGAGGTCTCACTTTCAACTAAAATGTCAGCCCCTAAAATATCTCTGTAAAATTCAATTGATTTAGCTATATTAGAAACCGAATAAGTAATATGATTTATTCCTTTAATCATATTCTCCCTCCCTTTTTTTAATTTTAACCTAATTGCTTTATTCCAATTGCTTTATTGACGTTGAGCCTCGGAACCCTTAACAATCCCAAAACTTGTCGAATGGTCGGCTTAATAGCTCACGCTATGCCGACATTCGTCTGCAAGTTTAGTTAAGGGTTCTTCTCAACGCACAATAAATTTTCTCGGCATAAATGCGTGTTCTATTTTTTATTTTTACTCCTCTTGATAGCAAAAAACGCCATTCCAATACAAAACCACATACCTATAATCGATATCCAAATAGCAGTCATAAAATCGCTCCTTTTTAGCAAACTTTATCACAATGGTTATCGCTTTACAGGTCTATTTTTCGTCGTTATAATCTAGTTAAATCCCGTAAGGGCGCACTTATGCGTTCTAAAAGAACGCGTGTAAAAACCATAATCGACCTTCGTCGATTTTTTTAATCTTAATTTTAAGTAATCGGTGTTGCAGCACAGATATAAAAATTAATACTGTATTATTAGTAATCGGCGTTGTGGCGCAGATACAAAAATTAATACTGCACGAATTTGAATCGACGTTGTAGCGTAGATATAAAAATTAATACTACATCAAAATTTAACTAAGATTTAAGCTACTAGTTTTTTGCTAGTAGCTTTTTTATTTTTAAAATTTTAAATACCTTTATTTTGAATTTTAAGGGGGCATTTTAAAGATTTAGGGGTAATTCATATAGTTTTATGCCTAAAAACTTATATAAGCTCTTAAAACGCAAATGAGAGCCAAATAAAAATAATTACTTTTCACAAACAAAAATTTGAGCAAAACCAGTGGCGAATTTTTAAGACACTGCCCAGTTACATGCAAATTAAAATTTTCATGATTTTTTATAGTTCCTAACAGGGTTAAAATTTGTATAACGAAAGTATAATGTTTATATAACGTTAGTATAATAAAGCATTTTAACATTATACTTTTGATAATCGTTTATCGTCGTCATCACAATAACTTTTAAAATACTCGTGCATAATTCAACAGCTGACCTCCCAATAACTACATGGTGTTATCGGGAGGTCAGCTGTTAGCACTTATATTTTGTTATTGTTCTTCCTCGATTTCGTCTATCATTTTGTGATTAATTTCTCTTTTTTCTTGTTCTGTTAAGTCATAAAGTTCACTAGCTAAATACTCTTTTTGTTTCCAAATATAAAAAATTTGATAGATATATTCGGTTGGATCAATTTCTTTTAAATAATCTAAATCCCCATTTTTTAATTTCTTTTTAGCATCTTTAAATAATCCTGAATAAACTAATACCTGTTTACCTTTAAGTGATTTATAAAATGCATCAAAGACTTTTTGATTTATTAAATAATCACTATCTTTACCAGAATACTTAGCCATTTCATATAACTCTTTATTGTTATTTTGTCTTATTTTTTGAACTTGAACTTGTGTGATTTCTGAAATGCCCGTTACATCACGCCATAAATCTAACCATTCTTGTTGGCTAATATAATATCTTTTATCTGTGAAATACGATTTATTTACTGCAATTAACACATGAAAATGAGGATTATAGTCATCTCTTTTTTTATTATATGTAATCTCTAACTTACGGACATATCCCTTTATAACACTACCTACTTTTTTTCTTTTTATAAGTTTTCTAAAAGAATTATTGTAATGTTTTATTTCATTTTCTAATTCCTCACTCATTACATTAGGTGTAGTCAAAGTTAAAAAAATAAACTCCTTATTTTCTTGCTGCTTAATATATTGCATCATCAAAGATAAACCTAAAGCATCTTTTCTAGCTTTTCTCCAAGCACAGACAGGACAAAATCGATTTTTACAAGAATTAGCTTTATATAATTTCTGTTTTTCTAAAGTTTTATCAGCTACAAAAGACAGAAATGTATTACAATCTTCAACTAAATCCATTTGATTCTCTCCAATATGACGTTTAATAAATTTCTGAAATACTTGATTTCTTTGTTTTTTCTCAGTATACTTTTCCATGTTATAACACATAAAAACAACTTAGTTTTCACAAACTATGACAATAAAAAAAGTTGCTTTTTCCCCTTTCTATGTATGTTTTTTACTAGTCATTTAAAACGATACATTAATAGGTACGGAAAAGCAACTTTTTTTGTGGTTAAAACCAGTCATATCAATAACTTAAGGGTAACTAGCCTCGCCGGCAATAGTTACCC
>NZ_JAFEPJ010000018.1:0-300086 GCF_016893255.1 Staphylococcus sp. GDB20D11A | reverse complement strand
CAGTACATCTATGTATACTTTAGGTTTTATTGACATAAATAAAGCTCACTTCAAAGTTTTCATTTTTTCAATGTATACTTTGTAGGGAGCATTTCAAAATCAATGTCTTAGGCTCTACAATATTATATTGGTAGTAGTTGACCGAATGAAAATGCCCATGTAACAAGCATTTTTCAATTATAGGCGGGGCCCCAACATAGAGAATTTCAAAAAGAAATTCTACAGACAATGCAAGTTGGGGTGGGCCCCAACATAGAAGCTGACGAAAAATCAGCTTACAATAATGTGCAAGTTGGCGGGGCCCCAACATAGAAGCTGGCAGAAAGTCAGCTTACAATAACGTGCAAGTTGGCGATGGGCCCCAACATAGAAGCTGGCGAAAAGTCAGCGTACAATAATGTGCAAGTTGGGGAGTGACAACGAAATAAATTTTATAAAATATCATTTCTGTCACATTCCTTCTCCCAATTCCATTTAAATATATAGAAAATTTCACCTATTGTATACATCATACACTTTGAAAATTATCATTTAAATAATCTGATTTGGAATTAAAGTGCATGAAGTATAAGTCACCTTCATATACTAATCAAAGAGGACGTCAACAGTTATTTTATTAGGATTTTTAACATAAACATTTGCTAGATCTGAATGTAATCTTTTGCTTAAATCAATAGTGAAGTTATTACCGCCACCGGTGATCTTAAGCTTACCTTTATTACGATTTTCGTTATATAATATTTTATTTTTTATTAACGCTTCTCGTGCACGGAAATCGATTTCTTTCAATGTTAATACTGGTTTATTGCCTTGGTATATTTTATGTGCACCAATAATCGTTTGTAGTTTATCTTTGTATTGCACAAAAAGATTATAAGTTTTATCAGAAGGTTTTGCGGCTGGTGTAACACCACCTGTAAATGTCTCTCTATAAGACCACCATAACTGATCAGTATCTTTGTCTTTTAGTCCAAATACATCTACGTAACGATCTTTTAACTGATTAATATTTCCCCAACTTTCAGCGCCCCATAAAGAAATATGTGCTGACCATGAATATCTCTTAAGTTCAACATAAATGTTTCCATTATCATATTGATATAGCCATTTATTTGAAAATGAAAAATGAGGCTGTGTGTAATATTTAATTAATTCATTGATGTTAGTTTCATCTTGACCAATGCTATAAGCTTTAGCTTCAGAGTAAAAACTAAATACTGGTTTTTGATTTTGGGGTAATACTGTACCTAATAGTAATAATGTTGTCGTTAAAATTATATTTTTCGTGATGTTCTTATTCATTAGAACATCTCCTTTCAGAGGAATCATGATACGAGGAATAACAAATTTATATTTGAGCGAAGTCAATTTAGCATTTGCGATTATTTTTATTAACTCCGTTTTTATTGTTAGTTTGATTTTTCGAGGATAACTTCAATTTTTGCATTTTGAGGTTTTTTAACATATCTATTTGCATCAGTTGATGGCAACCTTTTACTTAAATCTATTGTGTAGTTATTGTCTGCACCTGTTATTTTAATTTGTCCTTTGTTATAAGAATTATTATATAATTTTTTACTTTTAATTAATGTTTGACGAATACGAAAATCTAATTCTTTTAAAGTTAAAACAGGCTTATTACCTTCATAAACTGGAAATCCGCCAGTAAACGTTTCTGCTTTATCTTTATATGTTACATTCAGTTTATAGTGTTTATCGTTAGGTGTTGCTGCAGGAGTAACACCACCAGTAAACGTTTCTTGAGATAATGCAAAAGAATCAATGGTTTCTTGGTCTTTTATACCAAAAATATCAACGCTTTTATTTCTTAATTGGTTGATATTGCCCCAACTTTCAGGTCCATAAACTTGAATATGACTATACCAAGAAAACTGTAACAACGTTGCATGAATCGTACCGTTATCTTTTTGCCATAACGTTTTGTTAGAGAAGGTTAAATGTTTTTGCGAGTAATATTTAGTTAACTCATTAACGTTAGTTTCATTTTGATTTATATAATAAGCTTTCGCTTCAGTTGAAGAACTGATAGGTGTATTAGGAAATTGTGTTGATGCTGTACCTAATAGTAACAATGTTGTTGATAAAATAATTTTTTTCGTGATGTTATTGTTCATTCGAATTTCTCCTTTGAGTATTGTTGGAATGTTTAATTATAAAAGGGGGGGTTAATTAGATAATTGAAATTATCCGCATTTTCAAAAGGTAATAGGTTAGTTAGATTTTTCGAGTATGACTTCAATTTGTGCATTTTTAGGATTTTTAACATAACGGTTTGTATCAGTTAATTTTAATTTTTTACTTAAATCAATCGTGTAATTATTTCCATCAGCAGTTATCTTAATTTGACCTTTATTAAATTCTTCGTTATATAACTTTTTATTCTTTATTAATGTTTGACGAATACGGAAATCTAATTCTTTTAAAGTTAATACTGGTTTATTTCCTTTGTAAAATTCATGTCCACCGATGATAGTTTGTTGTTTATCACTATATTTTAAAAATAGTCTATAAGGCTTATCAGATGAAGTAGCTGCTGGCGTAACACCACCAGTAAATGTTTCATCATAAGTCCAGTAACCTTCAACTGTGTCCTCATCTTTAGTTCCAAATATATCAACGTATTTATTTCTCAACTGATTAATGTTTCCCCAACTCTCGGAACCAAACACTTGAATATGACTATACCAAACCCACGTTTGCAATGTTGCATGAATGCTACCATTGGGCTTTTGCCATAACCATTTTCCAGATAATGAAAAATGCGGCTGAGTTTAATATTTGATTAGTTCATTGATATTAGTCTCGTTTTCACTGATATTATAGGCTTTTGCTTCAGATGAAAAACTGATTGGTGTTTTAGGAAGTTGTGTTGATGTGGTTCCTAAAAGTAACAATGCTGTTGATAAAACTAATTTATTCATGATGTTCTTTTTCATATGAAAATCTCCTTTGCGTGAATTACCCAAAGTATATAAGCTATTACACCGATTCGGAATTAAATAAAAGCTAAAACTATGTTAAATAAACTTAAACAGTTAGTAGTGTTATTTAAGCAAAACTTATCATTTTTAAGTTTTGGACAGAAACAGTACCTAATAAAGTAGGATGGAGTTATATATTAAAAACGACACATTAGAATTATTCTCTAATCAATTGCATTAAATTGTTTGATAATTGAATTTTCTAACTACTTGAAAAATAGTTATACTTTAAATGTAGTACTTATTTTAATAATTTCCTACTACTTAAATTTAATATTAATAAAATGTTTATTTAATTATTGATAAAATATTACAAATTTTAATAGTAGGTTGTGTTTATTTTGTATGCGCTTACAATTTAGGTGTAACTAAAATAAAAGGAGTTGTTATTAATGAAAAATTTACGAAACAGAAGTTTTTTAACTTTATTAGACTTTTCAAGACAAGAGGTAGAATTCTTATTAACACTCTCCGAGGATTTAAAACGTGCTAAATATATTGGCACTGAAAAGCCTATGTTAAAAAATAAAAATATTGCACTGTTGTTTGAAAAAGATTCTACAAGAACGCGATGTGCATTTGAAGTTGCAGCGCATGATCAAGGTGCAAATGTAACTTATTTAGGCCCAACTGGATCACAAATGGGTAAAAAAGAAACAACTAAAGATACTGCACGTGTGCTTGGTGGAATGTATGATGGCATTGAATACCGTGGTTTTTCACAAAGAACAGTAGAAACTTTAGCTGAATATTCAGGCGTACCAGTGTGGAATGGTTTAACTGATGAAGATCATCCTACTCAAGTTCTTGCTGATTTCTTAACAGCAAAAGAAGTCTTAAAAAAAGATTATGCAGATATTAACTTTACATATGTTGGAGATGGTCGTAATAACGTTGCAAATGCATTAATGCAAGGCGCTGCCATTATGGGTATGAACTTCCATTTAGTTTGTCCAAAAGAATTAAATCCAACAGATGAATTATTAAATCGCTGTAAAAATATTGCCGCTGAAAATGGTGGCAACATATTAATCACAGATGATATTGACCAAGGTGTAAAGGGTTCGGATGTAATTTACACTGACGTTTGGGTATCAATGGGTGAACCTGATGAAGTATGGAAAGAACGACTCGAATTATTGAAACCGTATCAAGTGAATAAAGAAATGATGGATAAAACTGGTAATCCTAATGTTATTTTTGAGCATTGCTTACCATCTTTCCACAATGCTGATACTAAAATTGGACAACAAATTTTTGAAAAATATGGAATTCGAGAAATGGAAGTTACAGATGAAGTATTCGAAAGTAAAGCTTCAGTTGTATTCCAAGAAGCTGAGAACAGAATGCATACAATAAAAGCAGTCATGGTTGCTACATTGGGTGAATTTTAGATGATATAAGGAAGTGAATATAATGGCGAAAATAGTAGTAGCATTAGGTGGTAATGCTTTAGGAAAATCACCTCAAGAACAACTCGAACTTGTTAAAAATACTGCGAAATCATTAGTAGGATTAATAACAAAAGGACATGAGATTGTTATTAGTCATGGTAATGGACCACAGGTTGGAAGCATTAATTTGGGACTTAACTATGCTGCAGAACATAACCAAGGTCCGGCATTTCCATTTGCTGAATGTGGCGCAATGAGTCAAGCTTACATCGGCTATCAATTACAAGAAAGCTTACAAAACGAATTGCATTCTATTGGAATGGATAAACAAGTGGTAACACTAGTGACACAAGTTGAAGTTGATGAAAATGATCCGGCATTTAACAATCCTTCAAAACCAATTGGGTTATTTTACAACAAAGAAGAAGCTGAACAAATTCAAAAAGAAAAAGGATTTATATTTGTTGAAGATGCTGGAAGAGGGTATAGACGTGTTGTTCCTTCACCACAACCCATCTCTATTATTGAATTAGAGAGTATTAAAACACTTATTAAAAATGATACACTCGTTATTGCTGCTGGTGGTGGAGGTATACCAGTAATTAGAGAGCAACATGATGGTTTTAAAGGTATTGATGCAGTTATAGACAAAGATAAAACAAGTGCGTTGTTGGGTGCTAATATTCAATGCGATCAATTGATTATTTTAACAGCAATTGATTATGTATATATTAATTTTAACACTGAAAACCAACAGCCTTTGAAAACAACAAATGTTGATGAATTAAAACGATATATAGACGAAAATCAATTTGCAAAAGGAAGTATGTTACCAAAAATTGAAGCAGCCATATCATTTATTGAAAACAATCCAAAAGGAAGTGTGCTTATAACATCATTAAATGAATTAGATGCTGCCATAGAGGGTAAAGTAGGTACTGTGATTAAAAAGTAATTGAATTGAAACGCTTTTCAATTACTATATGTCAAACGCATGATTTTTATTATTTATGTGCACCCCTGAAAATAATGCCTCTATTTTGATGCGGGGTGCACTTTCTTAATTTATATTTATAAAATCTTTAAGGTAGAAATGCTAGGTTAAATGTCGAAGGAGATGAAACCGTGGAAAATACAATTAATGAAAGTGAAAAGAAAAAACGATTTAAATTAAAAATGCCAGGTGCATTTATGATTTTATTCATTTTAACGGTTGTTGCAGTTATAGCAACATGGGTTATTCCTGCTGGTGCATATTCTAAACTTTCTTACGAACCTTCATCCCAAGAACTAAAGATAGTTAACCCTCATAACCAAGTGAAAAAGGTTCCAGGTACGCAACAGGAACTAGACAAAATGGGGGTAAAAATTAAGATTGAACAATTTAAATCAGGTGCAATTAATAAGCCGGTATCAATTCCGAATACTTATGAAAGATTAAAGCAACATCCAGCTGGACCAGAACAAATAACAAGTAGCATGGTTGAAGGTACGATAGAAGCGGTCGATATCATGGTATTCATTCTTGTATTAGGGGGACTTATTGGCGTAGTTCAAGCCAGTGGTTCTTTTGAATCGGGATTGTTAGCTTTAACGAAGAAAACAAAAGGGCATGAATTTATGCTAATTGTGTTTGTATCAATACTAATGATTATCGGCGGTACGTTATGCGGTATTGAAGAAGAAGCTGTAGCATTCTATCCGATTTTAGTCCCTATATTTATAGCGTTAGGATACGACTCTATCGTTTCAGTTGGTGCAATATTCCTTGCCAGCTCTGTCGGTAGTACATTTTCAACTATTAACCCGTTCTCGGTTGTAATTGCCTCTAATGCCGCTGGTACAACTTTCACGGATGGTTTGTATTGGAGAATAGGTGCTTGTATTGTCGGTGCGATTTTTGTTATTAGTTATTTATATTGGTACTGTAAAAAAATTAAAAAAGATCCTAAAGCGTCATATTCTTATGAAGACAAAGATGCTTTTGAACAGCAATGGTCTGTATTAAAAGATGACGATAGTGCCCATTTTACTTTGCGTAAGAAGATAATCCTTACATTATTTGTACTACCATTTCCAATTATGGTATGGGGAGTTATGACGCAAGGTTGGTGGTTCCCAGTTATGGCTTCAGCATTTTTAATATTTACAATTATAATAATGTTTATTGCTGGGACAGGTAAATCTGGATTGGGAGAAAAAGGAACTGTAGATGCATTTGTCAATGGCGCATCAAGTTTAGTAGGTGTATCTTTAATTATTGGCTTAGCTCGAGGTATTAATTTAGTGTTGAATGAAGGTATGATTTCAGATACAATCTTACACTTTTCATCATCTTTAGTTCAACATATGAGTGGACCATTATTTATCATCGTATTACTATTTATTTTCTTCTGTTTAGGTTTTATCGTGCCATCATCTTCTGGATTAGCGGTATTATCAATGCCTATTTTTGCACCACTAGCTGATACAGTAGGTATACCAAGATTCGTCATCGTTACGACATATCAATTTGGTCAATATGCGATGTTATTCTTAGCGCCGACTGGACTTGTTATGGCCACACTACAAATGTTAAACATGCGATATTCACATTGGTTCCGATTTGTATGGCCGGTAGTTGCTTTTGTATTGATTTTCGGTGGCGGAGTACTAATTACGCAGGTACTAATTTATTCCTAATTTGAAATGCTATATTATAAAAAAATACTAATTGGGTTTTATGCATCTCGTAGGTTTGTAGAAATACTAAACTAAGCGAGGTGCATTATTATTTTTGATTAAGAAAATAATGACGGTAATGATAACACTAGTAAGTAATTGATACAATGTTCTATTTAATAATGATATTTTTAAAATATGTTTTTAATGTAATGTTAGATCTATGGTATATTATATTTATCGTGGTAAATATGTATTTGCTGTAAACAGTTTTTGTAACACATGATACATATGGTTGTGAAAATAGCATAAATAAAGGATGGCTATAAATGACACATTTGACAAAGGTTTTAGATACACTAACTGGAATATGCGTAGTATTATTATTTAGTAAATATTTTGTGGCGTATGCAAATATGGTATTTGATTGGAATTTAAGATGGTATATGCTAGAAAACATACCACATTTGCCAATTATATTATTTATTCTGATGTTTATTTTCGGAGTTCCTTCTGAAATGATAAAAGATAGGCAAAGGAAAAATAACGGCGTTTAATTTATCGATATTTAGAGGTGATAAAACTTGTCAACTATTACAAAAACTAAAATAAAAATCTTTATTAATTATTTTATTGGTATATTAGCTTTGGCGTTTGCTGCTTATATATTATTTAAATAAAGAATAGAGTGAAACGTGTTTATGAATTAGACGTTCTAGTATAGTTACTACAGCTTTAGTCAGAAGGTATCATTGTTGTTCATACATTAGATCATATTAAATCAAAGAGGTATTGATACACACCAAAAAGAGGCAAGATTACCTGCCTCTTTTTTAGTTATTAAATATGCGTGGTAATTCTGGGTAATAGTGTTACTGAGACGCATTACGAAGAAATTTATCTTGATTTTCCTTTTTTAAAAAGAAGTGAAGATATCCTATAAAGACTCTAAGTACTATTACAGTGGCTAATAACACTTCGATAAACAAAAGGCCTTTCCAAATGACTGGAAACATAAGTACAGGCAAACTGTTCTTTAAAGCAGTTGCAGAGATTACTAAAGGGAATGTGAAAGCTGAAAATACGGGCGAAAAAGGTTCTTTTAGTAATTTAGGCAATTGTATAATGATATAAAAATAAAATATTTGAGCTAATAGTAAAAGTATAATTACGATAAAAGCATTCGCCTTAGGAAAGGCTATAACATATGCTGCAGCGACTAAAGAAAATGGTGCACAAATTGTCGATGTGTTCGGTTTGATTGACGTCTGCAATGGAAATGCTTTTAATCGCTTGAAAACTATAGGTAAGACAATACAAGTAGCTACAAAGCCATATATTACTGTTAATTGACCTATGAAAAAATATCCGCTAACGGGTGCCGTCAATCCTGCGATAGCAATACCAATAAAAAGTACAGTCCACGAAGGATAAACATTCTCAAGTGAAAAATCTTTTAAATATTTAATTGAAAAAATAATCATATGCGTCATAATTCCCACAAGGCATAAAATCCAAATAGGCGTTATTAAATTATTGATAAATGTTATATTACTAAAAAATGTATTTAAATAAGTAGTACCTAAAAAGCCAGACATGAAAAATGTTGTGAACACTGATGAAACTAGAGGGCTGTTTAATTGTTCTTTCACATTATTAAAATATTTGAGCATAGTACATAAAAGGTGAATCCAAATCAAGAAAGCAAAAATTCCGCAAACAGCGTTTAAAGTAAGAGATAAGTCTTTTAATAGATTACCCAGGCCTAATAATCCTAAGACTAGTCCTGACGTTACTAGAGGTGCTTTTTGAAGTCTCATGATTTACAACCTTTCTTATGTGATTTTCTTCACTAATTATATCATGATAGCTATGGCCTATTAATAAGAAGAGTGTGTACTATTACGTTTTTAGAGTATGTATATTGGATTGATAGACACATAATTGACATTTAAATCTCAAAATTAATGATATTTGAGGTATGCTTTGCAACCTAAATATTGGAATATGTGGAAAAGTAATTATTTAATTTAAATGATGATTGAAGATATAAAAGGGGGATACAAAATGAGAAATCAAATTCAAAAACTATTAGACAGTGATTTGAGCAGTTTACATATATCGAAACAAACAGGAGTGCCACAAAGCACAATACACAGAATGAGAAAAAAAGAAAGATCATTAGACAATATGTCATTGAAAAACGCTGAACTACTTTATAAATTTGCCAATGGTATATTTAGTGATGAAAATTAAGAAGAATAATTAGTGAGTTAAATAATTAGAAAACCACGTCTCGATGGGCGTGGTTGTTTTTTAGATGTATATAATTATAATAATAGGATTTCGGGTCCCTGAAAAGTCCCTAAAATTTTGAATAGTATCAAAATCTATAGGGATAATATAATAATAAAAATCTCTAAGCATGCAAATGGTGAGTGTTAAAAATCTTGGTGTAGTTTTGGTGTAGTTCAGGTGCAGTATAGATGAAATTTGAGCGTAAAATTACTTAATTAAAAATGTGTAAACATGTATCAACCGCGTGTCAATTGTGTGTCAAAAAATTCTATAACGAATAAGCATGCTTGTTTTAATTACTGTATTTTCGGAGCTTATGCGGGGGACGTTTTGGTGACGCATCATACTATATTACTGAAATTCAAAACAAAAAGAGTCCCGTAATCACGGAACTCTTTTGTTTGGTAATGTGTATAAAAATACTTATAAACGTCCTGGGAGGGATTCGAACCCCCGACCGATGGCTTAGAAGGCCATTGCTCTATCCAGCTGAGCTACCAGGACACGTTTAACAACACAAGAATTATTATATCTAAATGAACTTAAATTAGCAATACCTTGTAAATAAAAAATGTTTATATTTTTCACTATTATAGAGCTATTTATCTAAAAAGGTTCAATAAGACTTAAATACGAATTCAGGCAACTTAATTGTGTTAAATACAGTTTTGAATGCCTAACTGTATATCTTTTCTCTTTAAAATACAGTTAAGTACATTATAAGATGTTGTGCGGATAAACAAACTAATTGCATCAAATTTATTTTAAAATAACAACAACAAAACGTTAAGCGAATAACATTTCGGTGATTTAAAAGCTACGCACGTTTTTGTTATCTTCAAATTTAAATTTTAAGGAGTGTTTTCAATGGAAGGTTTATTTAACGCAATTAAAGATACCGTAACTGCAGCAATTAATAATGACGGCGCAAAATTAGGCACAAGCATTGTGAGCATCGTTGAAAATGGCGTAGGTTTACTAGGTAAATTATTCGGATTCTAATTTCAATATGTTATGTAAGTAATAAGTATTATTTCAAAGGTGAGGGAGAGATTTAAATGACTGGACTAGCAGAAGCAATCGCAAATACTGTGCAAGCTGCACAACAACATGATAGTGTGAAATTAGGCACAAGTATCGTAGACATCGTTGCTAACGGTGTGGGTTTACTAGGTAAATTATTTGGATTCTAATATAATAACTAATATTCTTTAAAATAAACTGGGTGAGCATACTTTAATGTTATGCACTCAGTTTATTTTATTTGCAGAAGTTTGAGCCTCTGTTAAAATTTAGATACATAGACAATATAGGAGATGGGGAAATTGGGATATAAAAATATTTTGATAGACTTTGATGATACAATTGTTGATTTTTATGATGCGGAAGAATGGGCGTTTCACTATATGGCGAATGTTTTTAATCATAAAGCAACAAAGGATGATTTTTTAACATTTAAAAAAATCAATCACCAACATTGGGAAGCTTTTCAACAAAATAAATTAACGAAGTCTGAAGTATTATCAGAACGATTTGTGAATTACTTTAAACATCATCAAATGGAAGTTGATGGGCATCGTGCAGATGTGTTATTTAGAAATGGATTAGCAGAAGCTAAAGTTAAATACTTTGATCAAACATTAGAAACAATTGTCGAGTTATCGAAAAGACATGATCTATATATTGTTACTAATGGTGTAACCGAAACGCAAAAGAGAAGGTTAAATCAGACGCCGTTGCATAAATATATTAAAAAGATATTTATATCTGAGGAAACAGGATATCAAAAACCTAATCCGGAATTTTTTAATTATGTTTTTAATGATATTGGTGAGGATGAAAGACAGCGCTCGATTATAGTTGGAGATTCTTTAACATCTGACATTCTAGGTGGAATCAATGCGGGTATAGCTACTTGCTGGTTTAATTTTAGAGGATTTGATCATAATCCAGGAATTATACCTGATTATGAAATTAATTCATGGAAACAACTAAATGATATTGTACGTTAAGACAAATAATTTGAAAATGATTTACTTATATTAGCTAAAAAAGTAATTGTAAAAAAGACACTACGAAAAGATGCATTTTCATGCTCGTAGTGTCGAATATTATTATCTTATGGTTTCCACAATAAGACATCATGTCCCTCTATATTTTTAGCTTCCACATCTGTAAATCCATGATGTAAAAAGAAATCCTTAGAATCATTTCTGCCAATGGCTTTAATTGGCATATTGAAACTCTTTGCAAAATCAATCAATTCTGAAGCGTACCCTCTGTTTTGATATTTTGGTAATACTTCTAACTTCCATAATAATATATAATCTTCAAAATCTGGGAAGTAGATTTCTTCGACATCACCTTTTTTTAGTAATGCCATTCTAGCTCCTAATTGATCTCCGACAAATATGCCATAAAATGGTGAATCTGAACTTGCATCAATCATTTGACCGTTTAACTCATTGACCATGTATAAGTCTTTGTTGCCAAACGCTCTAAAGTTTTCGAATAATTCGTCAGTTTTGTAATTAATTTCAAGACGTTTGATTTCACTCATATTTATCTACCCCTTATTTGTTTACTACTATTATTATACATTAAACCACTTGTGTTTTTCATTGATTTGAAAATGTAAAACAATGAATATTATAAATTTTCCATGATTAAATTGATTTTCAAGCCGTAAAATTGTCAATCACCGGTATAGACTTTATACTATAGTTTGTAATCGCGTACTTAAGGAGAAAAAACATGGACTGTAAAGTAGTTAGTTTAAATGAAAAAGATCAGTTTATACCAAAAATAAAGAGCAGTGACCCTGTAATAACAGGATTATTTCAATATGATGCAGCTCAACAAACTAGTTTTGAAAAAAGGATGTCTAAAGAAAATAATGGAAGAGAAGCGGCATTAGCGAATGTTATTCGTGAATATATGAGTGATTTAAAGCTTTCAAGTGAACAAGAATTAAACATACAATATTTAGCTAATGGTTCAAAAGTTGTGATTGGTGGACAACAAGCAGGGCTTTTCGGGGGACCATTGTATACATTCCATAAAATATTTTCAATCATTACTTTATCTAAGGAATTAACGGATACACATAAGCAACAAGTAGTACCAGTTTTTTGGATTGCAGGAGAAGATCATGATTTCGATGAAGTGAATCATACATTTGTTTATAACGAAAATCATGGGTCACTGCATAAGGTTAAATATCATACAATGGAGATGCCAGAGACGACTGTCTCTAGATATTATCCTGATAAGGCTGAGTTGAAACAAACTTTAAAAACGATGTTCATTCATATGAAAGAAACTGTTCATACACAAGGTCTACTGGAGATTTGTGACAGAATTATTGACCAATATGACTCGTGGACTGATATGTTTAAAGCACTACTGCATGAGACATTTAAAGCATATGGCGTTCTATTTATAGATGCGCAGTTTGAGCCGTTAAGAAAAATGGAAGCGCCTATGTTTAAAAAGATTTTGAAAAAACATCAGTTGCTTGATGATGCTTTTAGAGCAACACAACAACGTACTCAAAATCAAGGCTTGAAGGCGATGATACAAACAGATACAAATGTTCATTTATTCTTACATGATGAAAATATGCGTCAATTAGTTACGTATGATGGTAAGCATTTTAAATTAAATAAAACAGATAAGACATATATAAAGGAAGAAATTATAAATATTGCGGAAAATCAACCTGAATTATTTTCTAATAATGTAGTGACAAGACCATTAATGGAAGAATGGCTATTTAACACGGTGGCATTTATTGGAGGACCGAGTGAAATTAAGTACTGGGCTGAACTAAAAGATGTATTTGAACTATTTGATGTTGAAATGCCTATCGTGATGCCAAGGCTTAGAATTACTTATTTAAATGACCGTATTGAAAAATTACTTTCGAAATACAATATTCCATTAGAAAAAGTGTTAGTCGATGGTGTTGAAGGAGAAAGAAGTAAGTTTATTAGAGAACAAGCATCACATCAATTTATTGAAAAGGTAGAAGGTATGATTGAACAACAGCGTCGTCTAAACCAAGACTTATTAGATGAAGTGGCGGGGAATCAAAATAATATTAACCTTGTGAATAAAAATAATGAAATTCATATACAACAGTATGATTATTTGTTAAAACGTTATCTTTTAAACATTGAAAGAGAAAACGACATCAGTATGAAGCAATTTAGAGAAATTCAAGAAACACTCCATCCAATGGGAGGATTACAAGAAAGAATATGGAATCCACTTCAAATTTTGAATGATTTTGGGACAGATGTGTTCAAGCCCTCCACCTATCCACCACTTTCTTACACTTTTGATCATATTATTATAAAACCTTAATATACCAAGGGTTTAGCCCGGTTTATCTTAATGATAAATCGGGCATTTTTTTGTTTTTTAAAATAAATTTCACAAATTTTGTATAAATAGTGGTGGATAGTGGGGAGATGTGGTAAATTATATATAAGGTGAGGTGATAAAAAATGTTCATGGGAGAATACGATCATCAATTAGATACAAAAGGACGTATGATTATACCGTCCAAGTTTCGTTATGACTTAAATGAGCGTTTTATTATCACAAGAGGCCTTGATAAATGTTTATTCGGTTACACTCTAGACGAATGGCAACAGATTGAAGAGAAAATGAAAACCTTACCTATGACAAAAAAAGACGCACGTAAGTTTATGCGTATGTTCTTCTCTGGTGCTGTTGAAGTAGAACTTGATAAGCAAGGGCGTATTAACATCCCTCAAAACTTGAGGAAATACGCTAATTTAACTAAAGAATGTACAGTAATCGGTGTTTCAAATCGTATTGAGATTTGGGATAGAGAAACTTGGAATGATTTCTATGAAGAATCTGAAGAAAGTTTCGAAGATATTGCTGAAGATTTAATAGATTTTGATTTTTAAAATGGAGGAATTGAAGTGTTTCATCATATCAGCGTTATGTTAAACGAAACCATTGATTATTTAAATGTAAAAGAAAATGGTGTGTACATTGACTGTACGCTAGGTGGAGCGGGACATGCCCTTTATTTACTAAATCAATTAAATGACGACGGAAGATTAATAGCAATCGATCAAGACCAAACTGCAATTGATAATGCTAAAGAAGTATTAAAGGATCATTTGCATAAGGTGACTTTTGTTCATAGCAACTTCCGTGAATTAACTCAAATATTAAAAGACTTAAACATTGAAAAAGTAGATGGAATCTATTACGACTTGGGTGTTTCAAGCCCACAACTCGACATTCCAGAACGAGGATTCAGTTATCACCATGACGCAACATTAGACATGCGTATGGACCAAACACAAGAACTAACAGCATATGAAATTGTTAACAATTGGTCATATGAAGCGTTAGTGAAGATTTTTTATCGCTATGGCGAGGAGAAATTTTCAAAACAGATAGCTCGAAGAATCGAAGCACATCGCGAACAACAACCAATAACAACAACATTAGAATTAGTTGACATTATAAAAGAAGGTATTCCTGCAAAAGCAAGAAGAAAAGGCGGACATCCTGCAAAACGAGTATTTCAAGCACTACGAATTGCAGTAAACGATGAATTGTCAGCTTTTGAAGATTCAATAGAACAAGCGATTGAATTAGTGAAAGTAGACGGCAGGATTTCGGTAATCACTTTCCATTCTTTAGAAGATCGTTTATGTAAACAGGTGTTCCAAGAATATGAAAAAGGTCCAGAAGTACCAAGAGGATTACCAGTTATACCAGAAGCATATACACCTAAGTTAAAGCGTGTTAATCGTAAACCGATTACCGCTACAGAAGAAGATTTAGATGACAATAACAGAGCACGAAGCGCGAAATTACGTGTAGCTGAAATACTTAAATAAGGAGCAATTTATAATGGCTGTAGAAAAAGTGTACCAACCATATGACGAACAAGTTTATAATAGTATACCGAAGCAACAACCACAAACTAAGCCCGAAAAGAAGACTGTTTCGAGAAAAGTGGTTGTACAATTAACTAAATTTGAAAAAGTTTTATACATAACTTTGATTACTGTAATTGCTATGTTAAGTATTTATATGCTATCTTTAAAAATGGATGCGTATGATACGCGAGGAAAGATTGCAGATTTAGATTATAAAATAGATAAACAATCAAGTGAAAACAGTGCTTTACAATCTGAAATCAAAAAGAATTCTTCTTATGAACGCATATACGAAAAGGCTAAGAAACAGGGGATGAGCCTTGAGAACGATAATGTAAAGGTAGTGCGTAGTAATGGCGAAGCAAAAAATTAAAATTAAAAAAAATAAAATAGGGGCAGTCCTACTTGTTGGTTTATTCGGACTGCTCTTTTTTATATTGGTTTTAAGAATTTCATATATCATGATTACTGGACATTCTAATGGTCAAGATTTAGTCATGAAGGCAAATGAAAAGTATTTAGTTAAGAATGCACAACAACCAGAACGAGGAAAGATATATGATCGTAATGGTAAAGTGCTAGCAGAAGATGTAGAAAGATATAAACTTGTTGCAGTAATAGATAAAAAGGCGAGTGCCAATTCTAAAAAACCTAGGCATGTAGTTGATAAAAAAGAGACTGCAAAGAAATTATCTACAGTCATTGATATGAAGCCAGAGGAAATTGAAAAGAGACTTAGTCAAAAGAAAGCCTTCCAAATTGAATTTGGACGCAAAGGAACAAATTTAACGTATCAGGACAAATTGAAAATAGAGAAAATGAATTTGCCTGGTATTTCTTTATTGCCTGAAACAGAACGCTTTTATCCAAATGGCAATTTTGCATCACACTTAATTGGTAGAGCTCAGAAAAATCCGGATACTGGTGAACTTAAAGGTGCGCTTGGAGTTGAAAAGATTTTTGATAGTTATTTAAGTGGATCTAAAGGATCATTGAGATATATTCATGATATTTGGGGATATATTGCACCAAATACTAAAAAAGAGAAGCAGCCTAAACGTGGTGATGATGTCCATTTAACAATCGATTCAAATATTCAAGTATTTGTTGAAGAAGCTTTAGATGGCATGGTTGAAAGATACCAGCCGAAAGATTTATTTGCGGTTGTCATGGATGCCAAAACTGGAGAAATTTTAGCATACAGTCAGCGACCAACATTTAATCCTGAAACTGGTAAAGACTTTGGTAAAAAGTGGGCAAATGACCTTTATCAAAACACATACGAGCCTGGATCAACATTTAAATCATATGGGTTAGCAGCTGCTATTCAAGAAGGTGCTTTTGATCCTGATAAGAAATATAAATCTGGACATAGAGATATTATGGGTTCACGCATTTCAGACTGGAATAGAGTCGGTTGGGGTGAAATCCCAATGTCACTCGGATTTACTTATTCATCTAATACATTGATGATGCATTTACAAGATTTAGTTGGTGCAGACAAAATGAAATCTTGGTATGAACGATTTGGATTTGGAAAATCAACTAAAGGTATGTTTGATGGAGAAGCACCTGGTCAAATTGGATGGAGTAATGAATTGCAACAAAAAACGTCATCATTTGGTCAATCGACAACAGTAACACCTGTTCAAATGTTACAAGCGCAATCAGCGTTCTTTAATGATGGTAATATGTTAAAACCATGGTTTGTGAATAGCGTTGAAAATCCTGTTAGTAAAAGACAATTTTATAAAGGTCAAAAACAAATCGCAGGCAAACCAATAACAAAAGATACTGCTGAAAAAGTTGAAAAGCAATTGGATTTAGTTGTGAATAGTAAGAAGAGTCACGCTGCAAACTATCGTATTGATGGTTATGAGGTCGAAGGTAAGACTGGTACAGCACAAGTCGCTGCACCTAATGGTGGTGGATACGTTAAAGGTCCAAACCCATATTTTGTAAGTTTTATGGGTGACGCGCCGAAGAAAAATCCTAAAGTTATTGTATACGCTGGTATGAGCTTGGCACAAAAAAATGACCAAGAAGCTTATGAATTAGGTGTTAGTAAAGCGTTTAAACCAATAATGGAAAATACTTTGAAATATTTAAATGTAGGTAAATCAAAAGATGACACATCTAATGCAGAGTATAGTAAAGTGCCAGATGTTGAAGGTCAAGACAAACAAAAAGCTATTGATAATGTGAGTGCAAAATCATTAGAACCAGTTACTATCGGTTCTGGCACACAAATAAAAGCGCAATCTATAAAAGCAGGGAATAAAGTCTTACCTCATAGTAAAGTACTGTTATTAACAGATGGAGACTTAACTATGCCTGACATGTCAGGATGGACGAAAGAAGATGTCATTGCTTTTGAAAACCTAACAAATATTAAAGTGAATTTAAAAGGTAGCGGTTTTGTGTCCCACCAATCAATTAGTAAGGGACAAAAACTTACTGAAAAAGATAAAATAGACGTAGAATTTTCATCAGAGAATGTAGACAGCAATTCGACGAATAATTCTGATTCAAATTCAGATGATAAGAAGAAATCTGACAGTAAAACTGACAAGGATAAGTCGGACTAACAAGAATGGCTACATTAAATAAGGATGTATTGTCACTATTTGTTTTTACTAAAGTAATGCTGTGATAGAAAACAACATCTTCATTTAATCTTTATAAATAAGTGTTGATAGAGAATTTTAAGGTAGACGAGGTCAGATTAACTTGTTTGTTATAGGCAAACTTTTTATACTGGCCTCTTATGCCGTAAAAAAGAAAAATTATAAATTTTGATTACAACTTTGTTTATTTAATTGAAAAATTGATAATATATTAGTGGTTAAAAAAGTCTGGATTAAGAAGAGGAGATAGTTATGATTTTTGTATATGCGTTATTAGCGCTAGTGATTACATTTGTTTTGGTACCTGTTTTAATACCTACATTAAAAAGGATGAAATTTGGTCAAAGTATTCGAGAAGAAGGTCCGCAAAGCCATATGAAGAAGACTGGTACACCAACGATGGGTGGACTAACATTTCTATTAAGTATTGTGATAACGTCTTTGGTGGCTATTATATTTGTAGAACAAGCTAATCCGATCATACTGTTATTATTTGTGACGATTGGTTTTGGGTTAATTGGTTTTATAGATGATTATATTATTGTTGTTAAAAAGAATAACCAAGGTTTAACAAGTAAACAGAAGTTTTTGGCGCAAATTGGTATTGCGATTATTTTCTTTGTTTTAAGTAATGTGTTTCATTTGGTGAATTTTTCTACGAGCATACATATTCCATTTACGAATGTAGCAATCCCACTATCATTTGCATATGTTATTTTCATTGTTTTTTGGCAAGTAGGTTTTTCTAATGCGGTAAATTTAACAGATGGTTTAGATGGATTAGCAACTGGACTGTCAATTATCGGATTTACAATGTATGCCATCATGAGCTTTGTGTTAGGAGAAACGGCGATTGGTATTTTCTGTATCATTATGTTGTTTGCACTTTTAGGATTTTTACCATATAACATTAACCCTGCTAAAGTGTTTATGGGAGATACAGGTAGCTTAGCTTTAGGTGGTATATTTGCTACGATTTCAATCATGCTTAATCAGGAATTATCATTAATTTTTATAGGTTTAGTATTCGTAATTGAAACATTATCTGTTATGTCACAAGTCGCTAGCTTTAAATTGACTGGAAAGCGTATATTTAAAATGAGTCCGATACATCATCATTTTGAATTGATAGGATGGAGCGAATGGAAAGTAGTTACAGTATTTTGGGCTGTTGGTCTGATTTCAGGTTTAATCGGTTTATGGATTGGAGTGCATTAAGATGCTTAATTACACAGGGTTAGAAAATAAAAATGTATTAGTTGTCGGTTTGGCAAAAAGTGGTTATGAAGCAGCTAAATTATTAAGTAAATTAGGTGCGAATGTGACTGTCAATGATGGGAAAGACTTATCGCAAGATGCTCATGCAAAAGATTTAGAATCTATGGGCATTTCTGTTGTAAGTGGAAGTCATCCATTAACATTGCTTGATAATAATCCAATAATTGTTAAAAATCCTGGAATACCTTATACAGTATCTATTATTGATGAAGCAGTGAAACGAGGTTTGAAAATTTTAACAGAAGTTGAGTTAAGTTATCTAATCTCTGAAGCACCAATCATAGCTGTAACGGGTACAAATGGTAAAACGACAGTTACTTCTCTAATTGGAGATATGTTTAAAAAAAGTCGCTTAACTGGAAGACTATCCGGCAATATTGGTTATGTTGCATCTAAAGTAGCACAAGAAGTAAAGCCTACAGATTATTTAGTTACAGAGTTGTCGTCATTCCAGTTACTTGGAATCGAAAAGTATAAACCACACATTGCTATAATTACTAACATTTATTCAGCGCATCTAGATTACCATGAAAATTTAGAAAACTATCAGAATGCTAAAAAGCAAATATATAAAAATCAAACGGAAGAAGATTATTTGATTTGTAATTATCATCAAAGACAAGTGATAGAGTCGGAAGAATTAAAAGCTAAGACATTGTATTTCTCAACACAACAAGAAGTAGATGGTATTTATATTAAAGATGGTTTTATCGTTTATAAAGGTGTTCGTATTATTAACACTGAAGATCTAGTATTGCCTGGTGAACATAATTTAGAAAATATATTAGCAGCTGTGCTTGCTTGTATTTTAGCTGGTGTACCTATTAAAGCAATTATTGATAGTTTAACTACATTTTCAGGAATAGAGCATAGATTGCAATATGTTGGTACTAATAGAACTAATAAATATTATAATGATTCCAAAGCAACAAACACGCTAGCAACACAGTTTGCCTTAAATTCATTTAATCAACCAATCATTTGGTTATGTGGTGGTTTGGATCGAGGGAATGAATTTGACGAACTCATTCCTTATATGGAAAATGTTCGCGTGATGGTTGTATTCGGACAAACGAAAGCTAAGTTTGCTAAACTAGGTAATAGTCAAGGGAAATCGGTCATTGAAGCGAACAATGTCGAAGACGCTGTTGATAAAGTACAAGATATTATAGAACCAAATGATGTTGTATTATTGTCACCTGCTTGTGCGAGTTGGGATCAATATAGTACTTTTGAAGAGCGTGGAGAGAAATTTATTGAAAGATTCCGTGCCCATTTACCATCTTATTAAAGGGTGTGAGTATTGATGGATGATAAAACGAAGAACGATCAACAAGAATCAAATGAAGATAAAGATGAATTAGAATTATTTACGAGGAATACATCTAAGAAAAGACGGCAAAGAAAAAGATCAAAGGCTACACATTTTTCTAATCAAAATAAAGATGATACATCTCAACAAGCTGAGTTTGATGAAGAAATTTACTTGATAAATAAAGACTTCAAAAAAGAAGAAAGCAAAGATGAAAATAATGATTCTGCTTCTAGTCATGCGAATGATAATAATATCGATGATTCTACAGACTCTAATATTGAAATTGAGGATTATAGATATAATCAAGAAATTGACGACCAAAATGAATCGAATGGAATTGCAGTCGACAACGAACAATCTCAATCAGCTCCTAAAGAACAAAATAGCGACTCGAATGATGAGGAAACAGTAACGAAAAAAGAACGAAAAAGTAAAGTAACACAATTAAAGCCATTAACACTTGAAGAAAAGCGGAAGTTAAGACGTAAGCGACAAAAACGGATCCAATACAGTGTTATTACAATATTGGTATTGTTGATTGCTGTTATATTAATTTACATGTTTTCACCACTTAGTAAAATTGCGCATGTAAATATAAATGGAAATAATCACGTTAGTACTTCAAAGATAAACAAAGTGTTAGGTGTTAAAAATGATTCGAGGATGTATACGTTTAGTAAAAAAAATGCTATTAATGATCTCGAAGAGGATCCATTAATCAAAAGTGTTGAGATACACAAGCAATTACCAAACACATTAAACGTAGATATCACAGAAAATGAAATTATTGCTTTAGTGAAATATAAAGGTAAATATTTACCTTTATTAGAAAATGGTAAATTGCTTAAAGGTTCAAATGATGTCAAAATTAATGATGCACCTGTCATGGATGGTTTCAAAGGTACAAAAGAAGATGATATGATTAAGGCGTTATCTGAAATGACACCTGAAGTTAGACGATATATTGCCGAAGTGACATACGCCCCAAGTAAAAACAAACAAAGCAGAATTGAATTGTTTACGACAGATGGACTTCAAGTAATCGGTGATATTTCGACGATATCTAAGAAAATGAAATATTATCCGCAGATGTCACAATCATTATCAAGAGATAGTTCGGGTAAACTAAAAACACGAGGCTATATTGATTTATCAGTCGGTGCTTCATTTATCCCATACCGTGGAAACACGTCTACTCAATCAGAAAGCGATAAAAATGTGACTAAATCATCTCAAGAGGAAAATCAAGCAAAAGAAGAATTACAAAGCGTTTTAAACAAAATTAACAAACAATCAAGTAAGAATAATTAAAAAATTTTGATATTGTCTATGTTTATAGTTCACAAGCCATTCAACGTATTGTAAACTAAAGATAGTGTATTTTTTAATAGTAATTTGTCAGGAGGTGCCTATCTATGGAAGAACATTACTACGTAAGTATTGATATTGGATCATCAAGCGTAAAAACAATAGTAGGCGAGAAATTTCACAATGGTATAAATGTGATAGGTACAGGACAAACCTACACGAGCGGTATAAAAAATGGTTTAATTGATGATTTTGATATTGCGCGTCAAGCAATCAAAGACACAATTAAAAAGGCATCAATCGCTTCGGGTGTTGATATTAAAGAAGTTTTCCTGAAATTACCTATCATTGGAACGGAAGTTTATGATGAATCAAATGAAATCGACTTTTATGAGGATACAGAAATCAACGGTTCACATATCGAAAAAGTATTAGAAGGTATTAGAGAAAAAAATGATGTGCAAGAAACAGAAGTAATTAATGTGTTCCCGATTCGTTTTATAGTCGATAAAGAAAATGAGGTTTCAGACCCTAAAGAATTAATTGCCAGACATTCATTAAAGGTTGAAGCAGGCGTAATTGCTATTCAAAAATCGATTTTAATTAATATGATTAAATGCGTTGAAGCATGTGGTGTTGATGTATTAGATGTTTATTCTGATGCATATAACTACGGTTCAATCCTAACAGCTACTGAAAAAGAGTTAGGTGCATGTGTCATTGATATTGGTGAAGACGTTACGCAAGTTGCTTTTTATGAACGCGGTGAATTAGTAGATGCTGATTCTATCGAAATGGCAGGGCGTGATATTACAGACGATATTGCACAAGGGTTAAACACTTCTTATGAAACTGCTGAAAAAGTTAAACACCAATATGGTCATGCATTCTATGATTCTGCTTCAGATCAAGATATCTTCACTGTTGAACAGGTTGATAGTGATGAAACAGTACAGTATACTCAAAAAGATTTGAGTGACTTTATTGAAGCGCGTGTAGAAGAAATATTCTTCGAAGTATTTGATGTTTTACAAGATTTAGGATTAACAAAAGTAAATGGTGGGTTTATTGTAACTGGTGGATCTGCAAACTTACTTGGCGTAAAAGAATTATTATCAGATATGGTAAGTGAAAAAGTTAGAATTCACACGCCATCACAAATGGGAATTAGAAAACCTGAATTTTCTTCAGCAATTTCTACAATTTCTAGTAGTATCGCTTTTGATGAGTTATTAGATTATGTTACAATTAATTATCATGATAATGAAGAAACTGAAGAAGATGTTATTGATGTGAAAGACAAAGATAACGAATCTAAATTAGGCGGATTTGATTGGTTTAAACGTAAAACAAACAAAAAAGATACTCATGAAAATGAAGTAGAGTCAACAGATGAAGAAATTTATCAATCAGAAGATAATCATCAGGAACATAAACAGAATCATGAACATGTTCAAGACAAAGATAAAGAAGAAAGTAAATTCAAAAAACTAATGAAATCTCTATTTGAATGATTATTGGCCAATAAAACTAGGAGGAAATTTAAATGTTAGAATTTGAACAAGGATTTAATCATTTAGCGACTTTAAAGGTCATTGGTGTAGGTGGTGGCGGTAACAACGCCGTAAACCGAATGATTGACCATGGAATGAATAATGTTGAATTTATCGCTATCAACACAGACGGTCAAGCTTTAAACTTATCTAAAGCTGAATCTAAAATCCAAATCGGTGAAAAATTAACACGTGGTTTAGGAGCAGGAGCTAATCCTGAAATCGGTAAAAAAGCTGCAGAGGAATCTCGTGAGCAAATTGAAGATGCAATCCAAGGTGCAGACATGGTATTTGTTACTTCTGGTATGGGTGGCGGAACTGGTACTGGTGCAGCACCAGTCGTTGCTAAAATTGCAAAAGAAATGGGCGCATTAACTGTTGGTGTTGTAACTCGTCCATTTAGTTTTGAAGGACGTAAACGTCAAACTCAAGCTGCTGCTGGAGTAGAAGCTATGAAAGCTGCAGTAGATACATTAATCGTTATACCAAATGACCGTTTATTAGATATCGTTGACAAATCTACGCCAATGATGGAAGCATTTAAAGAAGCTGACAACGTGTTACGCCAAGGTGTACAAGGTATCTCAGACTTAATCGCTGTTTCTGGTGAAGTAAACTTAGACTTTGCAGACGTTAAGACAATTATGTCTAACCAAGGTTCTGCATTAATGGGTATTGGTGTTTCTTCTGGTGAAAATAGAGCGGTAGAAGCTGCTAAAAAAGCAATCTCTTCTCCATTACTTGAAACATCTATCGTTGGTGCACAAGGTGTGCTTATGAATATTACTGGTGGCGAGTCATTGTCATTATTTGAAGCACAAGAGGCTGCTGATATTGTCCAAGATGCTGCAGATGAAGACGTTAATATGATTTTCGGTACAGTTATTAATCCTGAATTACAAGATGAGATTGTTGTAACAGTTATTGCAACTGGTTTTGATGACAAACCAACATCACATGGTCGTAAATCTGGTAGCACTGGATTCGGAACAAGCGTAAATACTTCTAGCAATGCAACTTCTAAAGATGAATCATTCACTTCAAATTCATCAAATGCACAAGCAACTGATAGTGTAAGTGAAAGAACACATACAACTAAAGAAGATGATATTCCTAGCTTCATTAGAAATAGAGAAGAAAGACGTTCAAGAAGAACAAGACGTTAATCGGTTAATATATACACAAATAATTCAACACAAATCATCAGATAACATATCTGATGATTTTTTTACTAATTTTTAGAACATGTAGAAGGACATTTAAGTTTTTCGAAGTCATTAAAAGTGTTTAAGTATCGTGTCAAAATTAAGTCAAAAATTATTTGCGCAACATTTTAACTTTAAACATAAATGTTATATTATATAATTATTAACTTTGTACAGTTAGACGAAGATAATTTAAATGAAATGATGGTGACGATCGAGTGAATGATAATTTTAAAAAGCAACCGCATCATTTAATATATGAAGAATTATTACAACAAGGTATTACTCTAGGTATTACAACTAGAGGCGATGGTTTAAGTGACTATCCTAAAAATGCTTTTAATATGGCGAGATATATTGATGATCGTCCATATAATATTACTCAACATCAATTGCAATTAGCTGAAGAAATTGCGTTTGATAGAAAAAATTGGGTGTTTCCCATCCAAACACATGAAAATAAAGTCGCTTGTATAACAAAGGATGATATAGGCGCAAATATAGACACTTTAACTGATGCGCTTCATGGTATTGATGCGATGTACACATATGATAGTAATGTCTTATTAACGATGTGTTATGCAGACTGTGTACCAGTATATTTTTATAGTACAAAACATCATTTTATTGCATTGGCCCATGCAGGGTGGCGTGGTACCTATACTGAAATTGTAAAAGAAGTGCTAAAACATGTGAACTTTGATTTGAAAGACTTACATGTCGTTATTGGACCATCTACATCATCAAGTTATGAAATTAATGATGATATTAAAAATAAATTTGAAACATTGCCAATTGATAGTGCAAACTATATTGAAACTAGAGGACGAGATCGTCATGGTATTGATTTGAAAAAAGCCAATGCTGCATTATTAAATAATTATGGTGTTCCTAAAGAAAATATTTATACGACAGCGTATGCTACATCTGAACATTTAGAATTATTTTTCTCTTATCGATTAGAAAAAGGTCAAACAGGACGCATGTTAGCATTCATTGGTCAACAGTAAACAAGGAGGAGATATGCTTGCGTGTGAAAGATAATTTACAACAAATCTCAACACAAATTAATGACAAAAGTGAAAAAAATAATTTTTCAACAAAACCAAACGTGATTGCAGTTACAAAATATGTTACAATAGAGCGAGCTAAAGAAGCGTATGAGGCTGGAATAAGACATTTTGGTGAGAATAGATTGGAAGGCTTTTTTCAAAAGAAAGAAGCATTACCATCAGATGCGGTGATCCATTTTATAGGATCATTACAATCTCGAAAAGTTAAGGACGTTATAAACGACGTAGATTATTTCCATGCTTTAGATCGATTGAGCTTAGCCAAAGAAATTAACAAACGTGCAGAACATAAAATTAAATGTTTCTTGCAAGTGAACGTTTCGGGAGAAGCTTCTAAACATGGTATTGCTTTAGAAGATGTTGATCAGTTTATAGGTGATCTTAAAAAATATGACAAAATCGAAATTGTAGGTTTAATGACGATGGCACCATTGACAGATGATGAAGCATATATTAGATCGTTATTTAAACAGTTACGTTTGAAAAAAGAAGAAATACAGCGACTCAATTTAGAATATGCGCCTTGTGATGAATTATCAATGGGAATGAGTAATGACTATCTTATTGCAGTTGAAGAAGGTGCAACGTTTGTTAGAATTGGGACTAAACTTGTAGGAGAAGAGGAGTGAGCCACTTGGCTTTAAAAGATTTATTTAGTGGA
Organism: Staphylococcus sp. GDB20D11A; assembly: GCF_016893255.1. Lineage (NCBI taxonomy): Bacteria > Bacillati > Bacillota > Bacilli > Caryophanales > Staphylococcaceae > Staphylococcus > Staphylococcus sp. GDB20D11A. The sequence continues at coordinate 273,775 of NZ_JAFEPJ010000018.1, read as the reverse complement.
TTTTTTGTAATAGATGATGAAGAGGAAGTAGAAGTACCTGACAAACAACAACAGGTAAATGAAGCGCCAGCAAAAGAGCAGTCACAACAAACAACAAAACAAAACGCAATCAAATCAGTCCCTCAAAAATCTGCATCAAGATATACAACAACGTCAGAAGAAAGGAATAACCGTATGTCTAATTATTCAAAAAATAATTCACGTAATGTTGTAACTATGAACAATGCTACACCAAACAATGCATCACAAGAAAGTTCAAAAATGTGTTTATTCGAACCACGTGTTTTTTCAGATACACAAGATATTGCTGATGAGCTTAAAAACCGCCGTGCGACACTTGTCAATTTACAACGTATTGATAAAGTATCAGCGAAAAGAATTATTGATTTTTTAAGCGGTACTGTTTATGCAATCGGTGGAGATATCCAACGTGTAGGTACTGATATTTTCTTATGTACGCCTGATAATGTGGAAGTAGCTGGAAGCATTACAGACCATATTGAAAATATGGAACATTCATTCGACTAAGGAGTTAACATATGGATATAAATGTGCTAGCTACAATATTTAAATTTATCCTTTTTGTTGTTGAAATTTATTATTTCGGCATGATTATATATTTCTTTACATCTTGGGTACCAAGTATTAGAGAAACTAAGGTAGGTTATTTTTTAGCGAAAATATATGAACCTTTCTTACAACCATTTAGAAAAGTAATTCCACCTATTGGAATTATCGACATATCATCAATCGCTGCAATTATCGTTTTAGTATTATTCCAAAAAGGGTTACTTCAAATCTTTAATTGGATTTTAATTCAATTACAATAAATTAAGCGACATAACGAGGCAAGGGTACATGATACTTTAGCCTCGTTTTTGATATGTATTTTTCTGAATATAAGGGCAATAGATGGTATTTTATAATTTTTTTAAGGTAGGGATTAACATAGATATTTATCAACACTTTAGACAGGAAGAATACGAATTAATTGATCAGCTAACGGATAAATGTGATCAAGCGGAACAGCATTATGCACCAGTATTAACGCATTTTTTAGATCCAAGAGGGCAATATATATTGGAAGTGATTTGTGGCAGTTATGAAGATTTAAACGTATCTTTTTATGGCGGGCCTAATGCTGAAAGAAAAAGAGCAATCATTTCGCCGAACTATTATGAACCTAAAGAAAGTGACTTTGATTTAACTTTAATGGAAATAGATTATCCTGAAAAATTCGTCACTTTAAAACATCAACATATTTTAGGGACATTAATGTCTTTAGGTATCGAACGCGAACAAGTTGGAGATATAATTGTGAATGAACGAATTCAATTTGTTTTGACAAGTAGATTGGAATCATTTATTATGTTAGAATTACAACGTATTAAAGGCGCATCAGTTAAACTTTATACTATTCCAGTAACAGATATGATACAATCTAATGAGAATTGGAAAATTGAAAGTGCAACAGTTAGTTCTTTAAGGTTAGATGTTGTTATTAAAGAAATGATACGTAAATCACGTACGATTGCGAAACAACTAATCGAAAAAAAACGTGTTAAAGTGAATCACACTATTGTTGATTCAGCAGATTTTCAATTACAAGCAAATGATTTAATATCCATCCAAGGTTTTGGTAGAGCACACATTACTGACTTAGGTGGTAAAACTAAAAAAGATAAAACGCACATTACCTATAGAACATTATTCAAATAGTAATGATTTAAGGAGGATAACAAATGCCTTTTACACCAAATGAAATTAAGAATAAAGAGTTTTCACGTGTAAAGAATGGTTTAGAACCTACTGAAGTTGCTAATTTTTTGGAGCAACTAAGCACTGAAATTGAATGTCTTAAAGAAGATAAAAAACAACTTGAAAAAGTAATCGAAGAGAGAGATACTAATATTAAGTCTTATCAAGACGTGCATCAATCTGTAAGTGATGCTTTGATACAAGCTCAAAAAGCTGGTGAAGAAACTAAGCAAGCTGCAGAGAAACAAGCTGAAGCGATTATAGCTAAGGCAGAAGCGCAAGCTAATCAAATGGTTGGTGACGCGGTAGAAAAAGCACGCCGTTTAGCATTCCAGACTGAAGATATGAAACGTCAATCAAAAGTATTTAGATCGCGTTTCCGTATGTTAGTTGAAGCGCAATTAGACTTATTAAAAAACGAAGATTGGGATTACTTGTTGAATTATGATTTAGACGCTGAACAAGTGACGCTTGAAAATATTCATCATTTACATGAAAATGATTTAAAGCCAGATGAGGTTGCAGCAAATGCACAAAATAATGCATCAAATACATCAGACAATAATCAACAATCCAATGATTCAGAAACAACTAAGAAGTAAGAATTAAATAAAGACAGACGCGTAATATACATTTAACTTTTCACAGCGAATTAGGTAATGGTGAGAGCCTAGTAAAAGCATGTATGTTATATCACTGACTTTTTAATATTTAAATAATGTAATGAGAGAACTCTAAGTTGAGTTAATAAGGGTGGTACCGCGAGCAATCGTCCCTTTTAATTTAACTTAGAGTTTTTTAAATTTTTAAGGAGTGAAAAAAATGGATTACAAAGAAACGTTATTAATGCCTAAAACAGATTTCCCAATGCGAGGTGGTTTACCAAACAAGGAACCGCAAATTCAAGAAAAATGGGATGCAGAAGATCAATACCATAAAGCGTTAGAAAAAAATAAAGGTAACGAAACATTCATTTTACATGATGGCCCACCATACGCGAATGGTAACTTACATATGGGACATGCCTTGAACAAAATTTTAAAAGACTTTATTGTACGTTATAAAACTATGCAAGGATTCTATGCACCATACGTACCAGGTTGGGATACACATGGTTTACCAATTGAACAAGCATTAACGAAAAAAGGTGTTGACCGTAAGAAAATGTCAACAGCTGAATTCCGTGAGAAATGTAAAGAATTTGCTTTAGAACAAATTGAATTACAGAAAAAAGATTTTAGACGTTTAGGTGTGCGTGGTGACTTTAATGATCCATATATTACATTAAAACCTGAATACGAAGCTGCACAAATTCGTATTTTTGGCGAAATGGCAGATAAAGGTTTAATTTATAAAGGTAAAAAGCCAGTTTATTGGTCTCCTTCAAGTGAGTCTTCATTAGCAGAAGCAGAAATTGAATATCACGATAAACGTTCAGCATCAATTTACGTTGCATTTGACGTTAAAGATGACAAAGGTGTCGTTGATGCAGATGCTAAATTTATTATCTGGACAACAACGCCATGGACAATTCCATCAAATGTTGCGATTACCGTTCATCCTGAATTAAAATATGGTCAATACAATGTAAATGGCGAAAAATATATTATTGCAGAAGCCTTATCTGACGCTGTAGCAGAAGCACTGGATTGGGATAAAGCATCAATCAAATTAGAAAAAGAATACACAGGTAAAGAATTGGAGTATGTTGTAGCACAACATCCATTCTTAGATAGAGAATCGTTAGTGATTAATGGTGATCATGTTACTACAGATGCTGGTACAGGTTGTGTACATACAGCACCAGGTCACGGGGAAGATGACTATATTGTTGGTCAAAAATATGAATTACCAGTAATTAGTCCAATCGATGATAAAGGTGTATTTACTGAAGAAGGCGGCCAATTTGAAGGAATGTTCTATGATAAAGCTAATAAAGCCGTTACTGATTTATTAACAGAAAAAGGTGCACTATTAAAATTAGACTTTATTACACATAGCTATCCACACGACTGGAGAACAAAAAAACCTGTAATCTTCCGTGCTACACCACAATGGTTTGCTTCAATCAGTAAAGTAAGACAAGATATTTTAGATGCAATCGAAAATACAAACTTCAAAGTAAATTGGGGTAAAACACGTATTTACAATATGGTTCGTGACCGTGGCGAATGGGTTATTTCTCGTCAACGTGTTTGGGGTGTACCGTTACCAGTATTTTATGCTGAAAATGGCGAAATTATCATGACGAAAGAAACAGTAAATCATGTTGCTGATTTATTTGCAGAACACGGTTCAAATATTTGGTTTGAAAGAGAAGCGAAAGACTTACTACCAGAAGGATTTACACATCCAGGCAGCCCTAACGGTACATTTACTAAAGAAACAGACATTATGGACGTTTGGTTTGATTCTGGTTCATCACACCGTGGCGTGTTGGAAACAAGACCGGAATTAAGTTTCCCAGCAGATATGTATTTAGAAGGTAGTGACCAATATCGTGGTTGGTTCAACTCTTCTATTACAACTTCAGTTGCTACAAGAGGAGTATCACCTTATAAATTCTTACTTTCTCATGGTTTTGTTATGGACGGTGAAGGTAAGAAAATGAGTAAATCTTTAGGTAATGTGATTGTACCTGACCAAGTGGTTAAACAAAAAGGTGCTGATATTGCGAGACTTTGGGTAAGTAGTACGGACTATTTAGCTGATGTTAGAATTTCTGATGAAATTTTAAAACAAACATCTGATGTTTATCGTAAAATCAGAAATACATTAAGATTTATGTTAGGTAATATTAATGATTTCAATCCTGATACAGATAGCGTTCCTGAATCAGAGTTATTAGAAGTGGATCGTTACTTGCTAAATCGTTTACGTGAATTTACTGCAAGTACGATTAACAACTATGAAAACTTTGACTACTTAAATATTTATCAAGAAGTTCAAAACTTTATCAATGTTGAGTTAAGTAATTTCTATTTGGATTACGGTAAAGATATTTTATATATTGAACAACGTGATTCTCATATCCGTCGTAGTATGCAAACAGTGTTATATCAAATTTTAGTTGATATGACGAAGTTGTTAGCACCAATCTTAGTGCATACAGCTGAAGAAGTTTGGTCTCATACACCACATGTTAAAGAAGAAAGTGTTCACTTAGCAGACATGCCTAAAGTTGTAGAAGTAGATCAAGCTTTATTGGATAAATGGCGTACATTTATGAATTTACGTGATGATGTGAACCGTGCATTAGAAACTGCTCGTAATGAAAAAGTTATTGGTAAATCATTAGAAGCTAAAGTTACGATTGCTAGTAACGATAAATTTAATGCATCTGAATTCTTAACTTCATTTGATGCATTACATCAATTATTTATCGTGTCACAAGTTAAAGTTGTAGATAAGTTAGATGATCAGGCAACAGCTTATGAACATGGTGATATTGTCATCGAACATGCAGATGGTGAAAAATGTGAAAGATGTTGGAACTATTCAGAGGATCTTGGTGCTGTTGATGAATTGACGCATCTATGTCCACGATGCCAACAAGTTGTAAAATCACTTGTATAATTGAAATTGTATAAAGTACTCATACAGATGATATAAATTAAAGCTCTCTTCATAATCATGTTGTAGTTTTTGTTGACATGATGAAGAGAGTTTTTTTGCGAATAAAAAAATGACCAAGTTACTGGTTATATGTGTTAAAAAATGTGTAATTTACTAAAATAAAAATTATTCAGGAATGGTACAAATTCTCTGCAGCTTATAAATGCGTTATAGTTGCTATTCTCAATTATGTTCGCGATAATTTTAAGTAAAAGTAAGTACAGATATTGAATTTGATAGGAGTTAATTGAATGTATCATAACAGTAACGCAAACTTTGTAAATGGTATCACTTTAAATGTAAGAGATAAGAATGAATTAAAGCCATTTTATGAGGACGTATTAGGATTAAATATTATAAATGAGACATTAACATCGATACAATATGAAGTAGGTCAAAATAATCATGTCATTACACTTGTTGAATTACAAAATGGACGTGAACCTTTAATGTCAGAAGCGGGACTGTTTCATATCGCAATTAAACTACCTCAAATTAGTGATTTAGCTAATTTACTAATTCATTTAAGCGAATATGATATTCCAGTTAACGGAGGTATACAGCCTGCTTCGTTATCATTATTTTTTGAAGACCCGGAAGGAAACGGTTTTAAATTTTATGTTGATAAAGACGAAGCGCAATGGACGAGGCAAAATGATTTAGTAAAAATTGATATTAGACCATTAAATGTACCGAGGTTAGTGAGTCATGCAACAAAATTGTTATGGTTAGGTATTCCAGATGACGCTATTATAGGTGCATTGCATATTAAGACAATTCATTTATCAGAGGTAAAAGACTACTACCTCGATTATTTTGGATTAGAGCAATCGGCATATATGGATGATTATTCAATATTTTTAGCATCGAATGGCTATTATCAACATTTGGCCATGAATGATTGGGTATCAGCAACGAAACGTGTAGAAAATTTTGATACGTATGGATTAGCAATTGTTGACTTTCATTATCCTGAAACAACACATTTAAATTTACAAGGTCCGGATGGTATCTATTATCGCTTTAATCATTTCGAAGTTGAAGATTAGTATATACTTTGAATGGACGAACCATATAATGAATCGGTTTTAATGATCTTTTTATACAGGCTATGAAGGAGCTTGAGACATTAAGTTCTTAGGCAATGTAAAAAGCTGATTTCTATTAATTATTTGATAGAAATCAGCTTTTTTGATATGTATTTTATAATGTACAGCTCGTTGAGCTGCTATTTTCCTTATATTAAGTGCCATTAATACAAAACCTAGCTCTCGTTTAACTTTATTTATTCCTCGAACTGACATTCGAGTGAAACCCAAAATAGCCTTCATAAATCCAAAAACAGGCTCTACATCAATTTTTCTTTGACTATAGATTTTTTTCGTTTCTGGTTCAGAAAGCTTTTGATTAATTTGGGCTTTAAAGAATTCCCAATTATAATTCTTCATAATTTTCTTATTGGATTTCGAATTTGGCTTCATGCATTGATGTCTCAAAGAACATGATGAACAGTCATCACATTCATATAGTTTGAAGTCACGTTTAAAACCATATCTATCATTACGGTATGCATATCCTTTAAAACCTATTCTTTTGTTATTAGGACATATAAATTCATCATTAAGTTCGTCATATTTCCAATTTTGAGTGTTAAAAATGGAATTAAAGTTCTAGTATCTGTCGGGTTTTGAAATAGGTCATAGGATAAAACAAATTGAGAATTTGTTGCTATTTGTAAATTGTATCCTGGCTTAAGTTGGCCATTTTTCATATGGTCTTCCTTCTTTCTCATAAAAGTTGCATCATGATCAGCGCTGCTTACTTTAAAATATCGTTCTCCATTTTTAAATGTTGAACTTCTTTACGTAATTTAATCAGCTCTTTTTCTTCATCTGATAAGTTATCTTGGTGATTGAATGTACCCGTGTTTTGATGTTGCTTTATCCATTTTCCTAACGCCGAAGGTGTTAAATCATACTCGCGTATAATTTCATTCCTAGGCTTACCATTTTCAAATAATCTAACCATTTGTAACTTATACTCTGAACTAAATGATCTTCTTTCTCTTGTCATAATAAAATAGCCTACTTTCTTAAATTAACAATATCTATTCTCATAGAATTTGTCCAATTAAGTGTAGACGATTCATGTCTTATTTTTTTAAAGTATTTAAAAGTAAAATTACATGTTAATACGTAGTATTAATGGCGAGACTCCTGAGGGAGCAGTGCCAGTCGAAGACCGAGGCTGAGACGGCACCCTAGGAAGGGACCCATCATCAAAAATTCTATTTATAGAATTTTACAGTAATGTGCCAGATGGGCATAGCGAAGCCATTCAATACGAAGTATTGTATAAATAGAGAACAGCAGTAAGATAATTTTTAATTAGAAAATATCTTACTGCTGTTTTTTTAGGGATTAATGTCCCAGCCTCTTTCATCATTTTTAATGTTATCTTAAAAATGATAAATGAATAATTAAGTTCATATTTAATGTCAAAACATAGTAGTTTATCAAGTATTGAGTTAGTAACATTAGATTTAATGTAATATGCTTACTTTTTTTATTAGCAGGTGTAAGCTATAATATAAAGAGTTGTCTTATGGACGATTGATTGGAGGAACGAAAATGCACAAAAAATATTTTATTGGCACTTCCATTTTAATAGCAGTATTTGTCGTTATATTTGACCAAGTTACTAAATATATTATAGCTACTACAATGAAAATTGGAGATTCATTTGAAGTGATACCGCACTTTTTAAACATAACATCACATCGAAATAATGGTGCTGCATGGGGAATATTGAGTGGAAAAATGACATTTTTCTTTATTATTACCATTATTATATTAATAGCCTTAGTATATTTCTTTATTAAAGATGCTCAATATAATTTGTTTATGCAAGTTGCTATTAGTTTACTTTTTGCAGGTGCACTTGGAAACTTTATTGATAGAGTTTTAACAGGAGAAGTTGTTGACTTTATTGATACAAATATTTTTGGTTATGATTTTCCAATATTTAATATCGCAGATTCAAGTTTAACAATTGGTGTAATATTAATTATTATTGCCTTATTAAAGGATACTTCCAATAAAAAGGAGAAGGAGGTTAAGTAATGGAGACTTATGAATTTAACATTACAGATAAAGAACAAACAGGTATGCGTGTAGATAAGTTGCTGCCTGAATTAAATAGTGATTGGTCTCGTAACCAGATACAAGATTGGATTAAAGCAGGTTTAGTCGTTGCAAACGATAAAGTTGTTAAATCTAATTATAAAGTGAAACTTAATGATCATATAGTTGTCACTGAAAAAGAAGTGGTTGAAGCTGACATTCTACCTGAAAATTTAAATTTAGATATTTATTATGAAGATGATGACGTTGCAGTTGTATATAAACCGAAAGGCATGGTAGTTCATCCATCACCAGGTCATTATACCAATACATTAGTTAATGGTTTAATGTATCAAATTAAAGATTTATCGGGTATTAATGGAGAAATTCGTCCAGGTATTGTTCACCGTATAGATATGGATACTTCTGGTTTATTAATGGTTGCTAAAAATGATATTGCTCATCGTGGGCTTGTAGAACAATTAATGGATAAATCTGTTAAAAGAAAATATATCGCTTTAGTTCACGGGAATATTCCTCATGATTACGGTACAATCGATGCGCCAATTGGTAGAAACAAAAATGATCGTCAATCTATGGCTGTTGTTGATGATGGTAAGGAAGCAGTGACACATTTTAACGTACTAGAACATTTTAAAGATTATACGCTTGTTGAATGTCAACTTGAAACAGGACGTACGCATCAAATCCGTGTGCACATGAAATATATTGGCTTCCCATTAGTTGGTGATCCAAAGTATGGACCGAAAAAGACATTGGATATTGGTGGTCAAGCTCTACATGCTGGACTTATTGGATTCGAACATCCAGTAACAGGTGAATATATTGAAAGACATGCTGAATTACCACAAGACTTTGAAGATTTATTAGATACAATTCGAAAAAGAGATGCATAATTGTGTCGTGCTATAATTACGATAACATTATTATGTAAACTATAAGTATTTATCGTTTCGTTTTTTAAAAATGAAAACACATTATAAAATAGATTAAGGTTAACATTTTTACTGAGAATGGTTAATTTTTCAATATAGATTGACAAAGCGCCTGATTAGTATTATCCTTATAACAGTTTAAGTACAACATAAAGAGTCTTTAATTGAGCGTCCAGAGAGACGTCAAAGACATGAAAATATATATATACTAAAATGAATCATAACACTTTCACATATGCAAGAATAAGTAGTAATACTACGATTCTTCTATGTAAATAGGCTGATTGTATATACTAAACCTCATGTCGATATTAAAGACATGAGGTTTTTTGTTTCTAAATTTTGAAAGGGTGAGAATATGTCTGAACGTATCATAATGGATGATGCCGCAATACAACGTACAGTAACGAGAATCGCTCATGAAATTTTGGAGTATAACAAAGGTACTGATAATTTAATTCTTTTAGGTATCAAAACAAGAGGTGAATATTTAGCAAATCGTATACAAGATAAAATTCATCAAATTGAGCAACAACGTATACCTACAGGAACAATTGATATTACATACTTTAGAGATGATATAGAGCACATGTCATCACTTACGACAAAAGACGCAATAGACATTGACACAGATATTACAGATAAAGTAGTCATCATTATTGACGATGTGCTGTATACTGGTCGAACGGTTCGTGCTTCACTTGATGCTATTTTGCTAAATGCTAGACCTATTAAAATTGGTTTAGCTGCCTTGGTTGATCGAGGACATCGTGAGTTACCAATTCGAGCAGATTTTGTTGGTAAAAATATACCTACTTCTAAAGAGGAAACGGTAAGTGTCTATTTAGAAGAAATGGATCAAAGAAATGCAGTTATAATTAAATAATACCCCTTTTAATTCAGTACGAGAGACTGAAAAAGGTGGGGGAGTTGAATGATAAATAAGTTTTCATATGCTTGTTTATCTAATAATACCCTCATGTTCGACAACTATAAGTCAATTTCTACGGACGAAAATGACTTGTAGCAACTTGTCACACTTTTTGTCTCTTTACATATACTGATGTAAAGAGATTTTTTTATTATCGGAGGAAATGAATATTATGCAAAATGATGAAATGTTTGAACGAACAGTAAAACCTGTACTAGATGTAAATGAAAAACCACAACCAGCGCAATGGGCATTTTTAAGCTTACAACATTTATTTGCGATGTTTGGCGCAACAGTACTAGTACCATTCTTAACAGGATTACCAATATCCGCAGCGTTACTAGCTTCGGGAATCGGTACATTACTTTATATCTTAATAACGAAGGCGCAAATACCAGCATACTTGGGATCTAGCTTTGCATTTATCACACCAATTATCACGGGATTAAGTACACATAGCTTAGGAGACATGCTTGTAGCATTATTCATGAGTGGTGTTATGTACGTCATCATCGGGATTCTAATCAAATTAAGTGGGACAGCATGGTTAATGAAATTATTACCACCAGTTGTTGTAGGACCAGTCATCATGGTAATTGGTTTAAGCTTAGCGCCTACTGCAGTCAATATGGCAATGTATGAAAATCCTGGAGATATGAAAGGTTACAATATCAGTTTCTTAATTGTTGCAATGATAACCTTGCTTGTAACAATAGTCGTTCAAGGATTTTTTAAAGGATTTCTATCTTTAATTCCAGTACTTGTAGGTATTATCGTAGGTTATGTGGTAGCGATTTTTATGGGGATTGTGAAATTTGATGCAATTATGTCAGCAAAATGGATAGATTTCCCTCATATTTATCTGCCATTTAAAGATTATGTACCTTCATTTCACTTAGGACTTGTACTTGTAATGATTCCGATTGTATTTGTAACAGTAAGTGAACATATTGGGCACCAAATGGTACTGAATAAAATCGTAGGTAGAAACTTCTTTGAAAAGCCAGGACTTGATAAATCAATCATTGGTGATGGTGTTTCTACAATGTTTGCCAGTATTATTGGTGGACCACCAAGTACAACATACGGTGAAAATATCGGTGTATTAGCGATTACAAGAATATACAGTATTTACGTCATTGGTGGTGCGGCAGTTATAGCAATTGTTTTAGCATTCATTGGTAAGTTCACTGCATTAATTTCTTCTATACCTACACCAGTTATGGGAGGAGTATCTATATTACTTTTCGGTATTATTGCAGCAAGTGGTTTAAGAATGTTAGTTGAAAGCAAAGTAGATTTTGCGAACAATCGAAATTTAGTTATAGCTTCAGTAATTTTAGTTGTAGGTATCGGTAATTTAGTATTTAACTTAAAAGAAATTGGTATCAACCTTCAAATTGAGGGGATGGCATTAGCTGCACTTTCAGGAATTATTTTGAACTTAATCTTACCTAAAGAGAAAAAACAAAACAATTAAGATTTACAAATTAAGGAGGGCGCTTTTATGAATCATTTATTATCAATGGAACATTTATCTACAGATCAAATATACAAACTTATCCAAAAGGCAAGTCAATTTAAATCTGGTGAACGTCAACTACCAAACTTTGAAGGGAAATATGTCGCAAATTTATTCTTTGAAAATTCTACTCGAACAAAATGTAGTTTTGAAATGGCAGAACTTAAGCTAGGGTTAAAAACGATTAGCTTTGAAACATCAACATCATCTGTTTCAAAAGGTGAATCTTTATATGACACATGTAAAACTTTAGAAAGTATTGGCTGTGATTTATTAGTCATTAGACATCCGTTTAATAACTACTATGAAAAATTAGCGAATATTAACATCCCAATTGCGAATGCTGGTGATGGTAGTGGACAACATCCAACACAAAGTTTGCTTGATTTAATGACGATATATGAAGAATATGGATATTTTGAAGGCTTGAATGTATTGATTTGTGGAGACATTAAAAATTCACGTGTCGCACGTAGTAATTACCATAGTTTAAAAGCATTAGGTGCAAACGTAATGTTTAATAGCCCAAATGCTTGGATTGATGATTCTTTAGAAGCACCTTATGTAAATATAGATGATGTTATAGAAACAGTAGATATAGTTATGTTATTAAGAATTCAACATGAAAGACATGGGCTTGCAGAAGAAACTAGATTTGCAGCAGATGATTATCATCAAAAGCATGGCTTAAATGAAGTGCGCTATAACAAATTACAAGAACATGCTATTGTTATGCATCCGGCACCTGTGAATAGAGGAGTAGAAATACAAAGCGATTTAGTAGAAGCTTCAAAATCAAGAATTTTTAAGCAAATGGAAAATGGCGTTTACTTAAGAATGGCAGTCATTGATGAATTATTAAAATAGGTAAGGGGACGAAAATGATGAAATTAATTAAAAACGGTAAAGTATTACAAAATGGCGAATTACAACAAGCAGATATTTTAATTGATGGTAAGGTAATTAAACAAATTGCACCTGCAATTGAACCAAGCAATGGTGTTGACATCATAGATGCGAAAGGTCACTTTGTGTCACCTGGATTTGTCGATGTTCATGTTCATTTACGCGAACCTGGTGGTGAATATAAAGAGACAATTGAAACTGGTACTAAAGCTGCTGCTAGAGGCGGATTTACAACTGTATGTCCAATGCCTAACACAAGACCGGTACCAGATTCTGTAGAACATTTTGAAGCTTTACAAAAATTAATCGATGACAATGCTCAAGTACGTGTATTACCTTATGCTTCAATTACAACACGTCAATTAGGTAAAGAATTGGTTGATTTCCCAGCACTAGTAAAAGAAGGTGCCTTTGCGTTTACAGATGACGGTGTAGGAGTACAAACTGCAAGCATGATGTATGAAGGCATGATTGAAGCTGCAAAAGTAAACAAAGCCATCGTAGCACACTGTGAAGATAATTCATTAATCTATGGTGGTGCAATGCATGAAGGGAAACGCAGTAAAGAGTTAGGTATACCGGGTATTCCAAACATTTGTGAATCTGTTCAAATCGCAAGAGATGTACTATTAGCTGAAGCAGCAGGTTGTCATTATCATGTGTGTCATGTTTCTACTAAAGAAAGTGTTAGAGTCATTCGTGATGCTAAACGCGCAGGCATTCATGTTACAGCTGAAGTTACACCACACCATTTATTGTTAACAGAAGATGATATTCCTGGTAACAATGCCATTTATAAAATGAATCCACCATTGAGAAGTACTGAAGATAGAGAGGCTTTGTTAGAAGGGTTACTAGACGGTACAATTGACTGTATCGCAACAGACCATGCACCACATGCACGTGATGAAAAAGCACAACCAATGGAAAAAGCACCATTCGGAATTGTTGGTAGTGAAACAGCATTCCCATTATTATATACACATTTTGTGAAAAATGGTGATTGGACATTACAACAATTAGTAGATTACTTAACAATTAAACCATGTGAGACATTTAATTTAGAATACGGCACATTAAAAGAAAATGGTTATGCAGATTTAACAATCATTGATTTAGATAGTGAACAAGAAATTAAAGGTGAAGATTTCTTATCAAAAGCAGATAATACACCATTTATCGGCTATAAAGTTTATGGAAATCCGATCTTAACAATGGTTGAAGGCGAAGTTAAATTTGAGGGGGATAAATAATATGCAAAGCAAACGTTATCTAGTGTTAGAAGACGGTTCTTTTTACGAAGGCTACCGTTTAGGATCTGATAACTTAACTGTAGGAGAAATTGTATTTAATACAGCGATGACAGGTTATCAAGAAACTATTTCAGATCCATCATATACAGGTCAGATCATTACTTTTACGTATCCATTAATCGGTAATTATGGTATCAATAGAGACGATTTTGAATCATTAGTACCTACATTAAACGGTATTGTAGTGAAAGAAGCGAGTGCGCATCCAAGTAATTTTAGACAACAAAAGACACTTCATGACGTTTTAGAATTGCATCAAATTCCAGGGATTGCAGGTGTTGATACAAGAAGTATTACGCGTAAAATTCGACAACACGGTGTGTTAAAAGCTGGTTTTACTGATCGAAAAGAAGATATTGATCAACTTGTCAAACATTTACAACAAGTAGAATTACCTAAAAACGAAGTAGAAATCGTTTCGACTAAAACACCGTATGTTTCGACAGGTAAGGATCTAAGTGTCGTACTTGTAGACTTTGGTAAGAAGCAAAATATTGTTCGAGAATTAAACGTCAGAGGTTGTAACGTCACAGTTGTACCATATACAACTACTGCCGAAGAAATTTTAGCAATGGCTCCAGATGGCGTTATGCTATCAAACGGACCAGGTAATCCTGAAGTTGTAGAATGTGCGATTCCAATGATTCAAGGAATTTTAGGGAAAATTCCGTTCTTTGGTATCTGTCTAGGACATCAACTTTTTGCATTATCTCAAGGAGCAAGCTCATTTAAAATGAAGTTTGGTCATCGTGGTGCGAACCATCCAGTTAAAAATTTAGAGACTGGAAAAATTGATATTACGAGTCAAAACCATGGATATGCAATAGATATAGATTCGTTAAAAAGTACTGATTTAGAAGTTACTCATCTTGCATTAAATGATGGTACTGTAGAAGGTTTAAAACATAAAACATTACCAGCATTTTCTGTTCAATACCATCCTGAAGCAAATCCAGGACCGTCAGATTCAAACTATCTATTTGATGATTTTGTAGCAATGATGACTAATTTTAAGGAAAAGGAGCGTCATATCAATGCCTAAACGTAATGATATCAAAACAATATTAGTAATAGGGTCTGGGCCAATTATCATAGGTCAAGCAGCTGAATTTGATTATGCTGGAACACAAGCATGTCTAGCTTTAAAAGAAGAGGGATACCGAGTTATTCTTGTAAATTCAAATCCAGCGACAATCATGACTGATAAGGAAATTGCGGATAAAGTATATATTGAACCGTTAACTCATGATTTTATAGCGCGAATTATACGTAAAGAGCAACCTGACGCTTTACTTCCAACTTTAGGTGGTCAAACAGGTTTAAACATGGCGATTCAACTACACGAAAGTGGTGTGCTTCAAGATAATAACGTTCAATTATTAGGAACTGAGCTAACATCAATTCAACAAGCAGAAGACCGTGAAATGTTTAGAACATTAATGAATGATTTAAACGTTCCTGTGCCAGAGAGTGACATTGTAAATACAGTAGAGCAAGCCTTTAAATTCAAAGAGCAAGTGGGATACCCGCTAATTGTTAGACCAGCATTTACGATGGGTGGTACCGGAGGCGGTATTTGTCATAATGATGAAGAATTACATGAAATCGTCTCAAATGGTCTTCATTATAGTCCAGCAACGCAATGTTTATTAGAAAAATCTATCGCAGGTTTTAAAGAAATCGAATACGAAGTAATGCGTGATAAAAACGATAATGCCATCGTTGTATGTAACATGGAAAATATTGATCCAGTTGGTATTCATACAGGCGATTCAATTGTTGTGGCTCCTAGCCAAACATTATCAGATGTTGAGTATCAAATGTTACGTGATGTTTCATTAAAAGTTATTCGAGCTTTAGGTATCGAAGGTGGTTGTAATGTTCAATTAGCATTAGATCCGCATTCATTCGATTATTATATTATAGAAGTAAATCCGCGTGTATCACGTTCATCAGCGTTAGCTTCAAAAGCAACAGGATATCCTATTGCAAAATTAGCAGCTAAAATCGCGGTTGGTCTAACATTAGATGAAATGTTAAATCCAATTACAGGAACATCTTATGCAGCGTTTGAACCAACTTTAGACTATGTGATTTCAAAAATACCAAGATTTCCTTTTGATAAATTTGAAAAAGGAGAACGAGAGCTTGGCACACAAATGAAAGCAACAGGTGAAGTTATGGCCATTGGTCGAACTTACGAAGAATCATTGTTAAAAGCAATTCGATCACTTGAGTATGGTGTGCATCACTTAGGATTACCAAATGGTGAAAGCTTCGATCTTGATTATATTAAAGAACGTATTTCACACCAAGATGATGAACGATTATTTTTCATCGGCGAAGCAATTAGAAGAGGCACAACATTAGAAGAAATTCATAATATGACTCAGATAGATTACTTCTTCTTACACAAGTTCCAAAACATTATTGATATTGAGCATCAACTAAAAGAACATCAAGGTGATTTAGAATATCTTAAATATGCAAAAGATTATGGATTTAGTGATAAAACAATAGCGCATCGCTTTAATATGACGGAAGAAGAAGTATATCAATTGCGTATGGAAAATGATATTAAACCTGTATACAAGATGGTTGATACTTGCGCAGCTGAATTTGAATCTTCAACACCATATTATTATGGTACATATGAAACTGAAAATGAATCCATAATTACTGACAAAGAAAAAATCTTAGTATTAGGCTCTGGACCAATTCGAATCGGCCAAGGTGTAGAATTTGACTATGCGACAGTTCACGCCGTTTGGGCAATTCAAAAAGCAGGGTACGAAGCGATAATTGTGAATAACAATCCAGAAACAGTATCAACAGACTTCTCAATTTCTGACAAATTATACTTTGAACCTTTAACTGAAGAAGATGTGATGAATATCATTAATTTAGAAAAGCCTAAAGGTGTCGTTGTACAATTTGGAGGACAAACAGCGATTAATTTAGCAGACAAATTGGCTAAACATGGTGTTAAAATACTTGGTACTTCACTAGAAAATCTAAATCGTGCTGAAGATAGAAAAGAATTTGAAGCACTATTAAGAAAAATTAACGTGCCACAGCCACAAGGGAAAACAGCTACATCACCTGAGGAAGCATTAGCGAATGCTGCAGAAATCGGATATCCGGTTGTAGTCAGACCTTCTTATGTATTAGGTGGTCGCGCAATGGAAATTGTAGACAATGACAAAGAGTTAGAAAACTATATGACCCAGGCTGTAAAAGCGAGTCCGGAACATCCGGTATTAGTCGATAGATATTTAACTGGTAAAGAAATTGAAGTTGATGCGATTTGTGATGGAGAAACGGTCATTATTCCAGGAATTATGGAACATATTGAACGTGCTGGTGTGCATAGTGGTGACTCAATCGCTGTATATCCGCCACAAACTTTGACAGAAGACGAGTTAGCAACGCTTGAGGACTATACTATAAAATTAGCTAAAGGTTTAAACATCATTGGCTTAATCAACATTCAATTCGTTATAGCTCACGATGGTGTGTATGTTTTAGAAGTAAATCCACGTTCTAGTAGAACGGTACCATTCTTAAGTAAAATTACTGATATTCCAATGGCACAATTAGCTATGCGAGCAATCATTGGGGAAAAACTAACAGATATGGGTTATCAAGAAGGGGTTCAACCATATGCTGAGGGTGTATTTGTGAAAGCACCGGTATTTAGTTTTAATAAATTGAAAAATGTTGATATTACTTTAGGACCTGAAATGAAGTCTACAGGTGAAGTAATGGGGAAAGATACAACATTAGAAAAGGCGTTATTCAAAGGGTTAACAGGTAGTGGTGTTGAAGTTAAAGATCACGGTACAGTATTAATGACCGTCAGTGACAAAGATAAAGAGGAAGTTGTTAAATTGGCACAACGCTTAAATGAAGTTGGCTATAAAATTTTAGCAACGTCTGGAACAGCTAATAAATTAGCTGAGTATGACATACCTGCAGAAGTAGTAGGCAAAATTGGTGGCGAAAATGATTTATTAACACGTATTCAAAATGGTGATGTTCAAATCGTTATAAATACAATGACTAAAGGTAAAGAAGTAGAAAGAGATGGCTTCCAAATTAGACGTACTACAGTTGAAAATGGTATTCCATGTTTGACATCTTTAGATACAGCTAATGCCTTAACGAATGTAATTGAAAGTATGACATTTACAATGCGTCAAATGTAAATCAATCAAACTGTATCGGTGGGGCTGTAATTAACCATTTACTTAAAGAAGTTTATATTACAGTCTCATTATTTTAATGAATTTCTTAACGTAAAGGGAGACATATATGATGAAAGATTTACCAATTATTGCATTAGATTTTGAATCAAAAGAAAAAGTAAATCAATTTTTAGATTTATTTGATGAATCATTATTCGTAAAAGTAGGTATGGAACTTTTTTATCAAGAAGGTCCTCAATTAATTAATGAGATAAAAGAAAGAGGCCATGATGTATTTTTAGATTTGAAACTGCATGATATTCCTAATACAGTTGGTAAGGCGATGGAAGGACTAGCTAAATTGAATGTTGATCTGGTAAATGTTCATGCTGCTGGTGGCGTAAAAATGATGTCTGAGGCCATTAAAGGATTAAGAAAACATAATCAACATACAAAAATTATTGCTGTAACACAGCTTACGTCAACAACAGAAGACATGTTACGACACGAACAAAATATACAAACATCGATTGAAGAGGCCGTTTTAAATTATGCCAAGTTAGCAAATGCAGCTGGTTTAGATGGCGTTGTTTGTTCACCTCTTGAAAGTCGTATGTTGACTGAAAAGTTAGGTGCATCATTTTTAAAAGTAACACCAGGCATTAGACCTAAAGGGGCATCTCAAGATGACCAACACCGTATTACGACACCGGAAGAAGCAAGACAGCTTGGTTCGACGCATATTGTAGTCGGTAGACCGATTACACAAAGTGACAATCCAGTCGAAAGTTATCATAAAATTAAAGAAAGTTGGTTAGTATAATGGCTAAAGAAATTGCAAAATCATTATTAGATATTGAAGCTGTAACATTATCACCAAATGATTTATATACATGGAGTTCAGGTATTAAATCACCGATTTACTGTGATAACCGTGTTACGTTAGGTTATCCTTTAGTTCGAGGCGCAATCCGCGATGGTTTAATTAACTTAATTAAAGAACACTTTCCTGAAGTAGAAGTTATTTCTGGTACTGCAACAGCTGGTATTCCACATGCAGCTTTTATTGCTGAAAAATTAAAATTACCAATGAATTATGTTCGTTCATCAAATAAGAGTCATGGTAAGCAAAATCAAATTGAAGGTGCTAAAAGTGAAGGTAAAAAAGTAGTTGTGATAGAAGATTTAATTTCGACAGGGGGATCTTCAGTCACAGCAGTTGAAGCCTTAAAACAAGCAGGTGCAGAAGTATTAGGTGTTGTAGCTATCTTTACTTACGGTTTGAAAAAAGCAGATGATACATTTAGCAATATTCAACTACCTTTTTACACTTTAAGTGATTATAATGAATTAATTGAAGTAGCTGAAAATGAAGGTAAAATTTCTAGTGAAGATATCCAAACATTAGTTGAATGGAGAGACAACTTAGCATAATATAGACACTAGAAGGAGGAATTCAACAAATGAATGACAAAACATCTAATGATTTATATGGGAAGATAAAACATTGTAACGAATTTATCAATCATTCAAATGATTCCAATCTATCTAGTAGTCACGATGTCGACGAAAGTTCAACGAAGCAAAAACATATAAAAAATAAAACAACTATAAATCATAATGATGATTTATTTAAACATGTAAAGGATATATTACGTAAACAAGGACAAATTTAAAAACCAAAAAGCTATAGTGTTTAATATCAGGGGCTGCTTAACCGCATCCGAATATTACAAACACTATAGCTTTTATTATATAAAAAATTTATTAGCGGATAATTAACTTTATTAAAATCCAACCAATTAAGAATACGAGTAATAGGACTAATACTGGAATCACATAATGTAACATAACGTCCCTCCTTTAACTTAATTTTAATTGTAATCAAATTTGACAATAAGTCAAAACATTAATACCTATGATAAGTATCATTTATTAACATATGTATCATATTTTTAATCTTGCGTAATTTTTTATCGTTAACTATGTGATTTAATCAACAGGCCAATAAGACGTTTGTCATTCGTGCACATAACGGTACGACGCGCTTTTGTCATTTTAATTATGTTAAGATAATAGTAGTTATAGAAGTTCAATCTATAGGAGGCATAGCATGGATATTCCAAAAATCACGACATTTTTAATGTTTAATAACCAAGCTGAAGAAGCTGTTAAACTATACACAAGCTTATTTGAAGATAGTGAGATTATAACAATGGCTAAGTATGGTGAAAATGGACCTGGTGATCCTGGGACTGTACAACACTCAATATTTACATTAAATGGACAAGTATTCATGGCGATTGATGCTAATAGTGGCACAGAATTACCAATGAATCCTGCGATTTCATTATTTGTTACAGTAAAAGATACTATTGAAATGGAACGACTATTTAATGGATTAAAAGATGAAGGTGCCATTTTAATGCCAAAAACGAATATGCCCCCATACAGAGAGTTTGCTTGGGTTCAAGATAAGTTTGGAGTAAGTTTTCAATTAGCATTACCTGAGTAAAAGGATTCGTACAGCGTTGAATGATAAAGAAACACTTTTTCTTATGCATGCGTTTTACCTATGTATTCCTATTTTAAGTACACATTATCTGTGGTTGATGATAAAGAACCACTACATAATAAATGATTAGTAGTTCTTTATCATTTTAGTTTCACTCATTTTTAAAATCACAAAGATAATTTGTAACTTAAATGATGATGCGTTATTAAAAAACACGATACTTCGTTTCAATGAACGCATTAAATTAAAAATAAACACCTCGCAAAAGAAAGTAGTCCTTTCTTATGGTGAGGTGTTTATTTGTCGACAACTTGATTATGATTGTTTCATTTTTTGAATATGTTCATAATCAGGTGTAGCATACAAAGTTTTTTGATTATCATATGTTACAAACCCAGGCTTTGCACCTGATGGTTTGTGCACATTTTTAATTAACGTGTAATCAACAGGTATTTGTCCAGAATTACCAGCTTTTGAAAAATATCCTGCTAACATAGCCGCTTCCTTGATTGTCGTATCGCTTGGTGCATCATTAAATATAACGACATGTGAACCAGGAATATCTTTTGTGTGTAACCATGTGTAAGTTTTTTTAGCTTTTTTATTTGTTAAATAATCATTTTGCTTGTTATTCTTGCCAACATATATATCGTCGCCATCAGTTGATACATAATGTTGTAATTGAATCTGCTCTTTCTTTTTCTTAGTTTGATTTTTACGCTGTTTCATAAAGCCTTGTTCTGCTAATTCATCTCTAATTTCATCAATGTCATGGACAGAAATATGATGTAATTGTTGTTCGATTGTTGAAAAATAATCTATATTGTCTTTCGTCAATTGAATTTGATGTTGTAATTCACGTTCTCTCGTTTTCATACGATTATATTGTTTATAATAATATTGAGCATTTGCAGATGGGGATTTTGTAGGATTTAAAGGAATGACAACTTCTTCATTCGTATAATAATTTAATGCCGTCACTTCTTTATCGCCTTGCTTAATTCGATATATATTAGCAGTGATCAATTCACCATATAACTGTTCAGTATCTTTATTTTTAGACTGCTCATATTCTTCAATCAACTTCGCTAATTTATTTTGATATTTGTGCAACTGCTGTTGAACAAATCGAACTAAATCATTCGCACGTTGTTTAACGCGTTCACGTTCGCCACGCGCATCATAAAAACGATCAAGTAAATCATTTAATGAATCGTACGTAACTGTATCATCATTAAATTGATTTAACTTTATAAAATAGAAATCCTCTTTACCTGTTTCATGATTTTTATGAAAAATAGGAGTAGGTGGTAACTTGGTTTCTGCCATTACTTCGTCGAATGCTTCTGGTAATGTTGATGAAGTCATAAATTGACGACGATTAACGATTTCATTCGTAATTAAAGGGCTAAATCCTTCAAACTGATTCAATAATTGTTTAGCAATATTACCTGCGTTAAAATCGATATATTTCAACACCTCTGCACCTGTAATATCATACGGATTCATTTTGTGCTGAGTAGGTGGTGCTTCATAATTAAAACCTGGCATTACTGTACGATAGTGATTCGTATTTGGTGTTAAGTGTTTAAATCCTTCAATTATTTTACGATTTTCATCTACTAAAATTAAGTTACTATGTTTACCCATAATCTCAAGGATGACAGTGCGGTAAATAGTATCGCCAATTTCATCTTTACTCTTTATATCGATTTCAATGCGACGATCATTACCAATTTGCTTAATCGATTCGATAATACCACCTTCTAAGTGTTTTCTAAAAACACGCGCAAACATGGGTGGATTAAATGGATTATCATATTTTTTAGTAGTCAATTGTAATCTTGAAAAGTTTGGATGGATTGACAATAACAATTGATGGTTTTGTCTATTTTGACGTACAACCATTAGTATTGTGTCATTATCAGGTTGATTGATTTTGTGAACGCGTCCTGTTATTAAAAATTGTAGAGACTCAACCATTTTCTTTGTAAATAAGCCATCATAAGCCATAATTTATCTTCCACCTTCTTCATATCATTCGTTTCATTTTAACATGATTGTAACTTTTCGGTATAGTTATTGAATCATACATTATGCCACACATTTTACATTATCTAAAAGTTCGCAATTCAATTTATTTAATTAAAATTAATCGTGCAATATAACGATATTGTTAGACCTAATAGAAATTATGGCATGCAATTTCAAATATGCTATACAATATAAAGAACAATGTGATATCATATTTAAATAATAGAAGATTAGCTTAGAGAGGTCGTAAGGCATGGATAATGAAAAAGGATTGTTAATCGTTTTATCAGGACCATCTGGAGTAGGTAAAGGTACTGTTAGAAAACGAATATTTGAAGATCCAAGTACATCATATAAGTATTCTATTTCAATGACAACACGTCAAATGCGTGAAGGTGAAGTTGATGGCGTAGATTACTTTTTTAAAACTAGGGATGCGTTTGAAGCTTTAATTAAAGATGACCAATTTATAGAATATGCTGAATATGTAGGCAACTATTATGGTACACCAGTTCAATATGTTAAAGATACAATGGACGAAGGTCATGATGTATTTTTAGAAATTGAAGTAGAAGGTGCAAAGCAAGTTAGAAAGAAATTTCCAGATGCGTTATTTATTTTCTTAGCACCTCCAAGTTTAGATCACTTGAGAGAGCGATTAGTAGGTAGAGGAACAGAATCTGATGAGAAAATACAAAGTCGTATTAACGAAGCACGTAAAGAAGTCGAAATGATGAATTTATATGATTACGTTGTAGTTAATGATGAAGTAGAACTTGCGAAGAATAGAATTCAATGTATTGTAGAAGCTGAGCACTTAAAAAGAGAGCGCGTAGAAGCTAAGTATAGAAAAATGATTTTGGAGGCTAAAAAATAATGTTAAATCCACCATTAAACCAATTAACGTCACAAATTAAATCAAAGTATTTAATTGCAACAACTGCAGCGAAAAGAGCGCGTGAAATTGATGAACAACCTGAAACTGAATTATTAAGTGAATATCATTCATTTAAACCAGTTGGTAGAGCGTTAGAAGAAATTGCTGACGGTAAAATTCGCCCTGTTATTTCAAGCGATTATTATGGTAAAGAATAGTTTCGACCATTAAAAATATGTGAAGCAAGACGTATATCAAACACGTCAAGGCATATCCAAATCAAACGCACCTATATAGGTGTGTTTTTTTAGTTTATCCAATGATTGATGTTATAATAATACTAAATTTGTATCTATAAAAAAGTAATGAGCATTTGTGCGCATATGATGATGTAAAGCGTAAATGTCATAGTGATATTTAAGGGAGATTGAATATGAAGAAAATATTGTTAGCCGTTACAGGTGGCATTGCGGCATATAAAGCGATTGATTTGACAAGTAAGTTAACACAATCTGGGTATGAAGTTCGCGTTATGTTAACGAATCACGCACAAAAATTTGTGACACCATTAGCATTTCAAGCAATAAGTCGAAATGCTGTTTATACAGATACTTTTATAGAAGAAAATCCTTCAGAAATACAGCATATTGCATTAGGTGATTGGGCAGATGCAATCATTGTTGCACCTGCAACGGCAAATACAATTGCAAAATTGAGTGTAGGTATTGCTGATGATTTGGTGACATCAACGTTGCTAGCAACAGAGACACCGAAATTTATTGCGCCTGCTATGAATGTGCATATGTATGAAAATAAACGTACGCAGCAAAATATTAATATTTTAAAAGAAGATGGGTATCATTTTATCGAACCAGGAAGCGGATTTCTAGCATGTGGTTATGTTGCTAAAGGACGTATGGAAGAACCGCTTCAAATCGTTTCTGTTATTGATGCTCATTTTCAAAATAGTAATCGTTTAGCTAATAGTTCATTTCAAGATAAACGCGCATTGGTTACAGCCGGACCAACTATTGAAGTTATCGATCCAGTCAGATTTGTATCCAATCGTTCTTCTGGAAAAATGGGTTATGCAATAGCTGAAGCATTGCGAAATCGAGGAGCTATCGTGACATTAGTTACTGGTCCTACAACACTAGAGGATCCAAAAGATATTGAAGTTATTCATGTTCAAAGTGCTGAAGAAATGTTTGAACAAGTGACAAGCCGATTTGACGAACAAGATATTGTTGTAAAAGCAGCAGCCGTATCTGACTATACACCGGTTGATGTATTAGAACATAAGATGAAAAAGCAGGATGGTGATTTGTCAGTATCTTTTAAACGTACTAAAGACATTCTTAAATATTTAGGTGAACATAAAACATCACAGTATTTAATAGGCTTTGCAGCAGAGACTGAAGATATTGAAAATTATGCACAACAAAAATTACGCAAAAAAAATGCAGATGTGATTATTTCAAATAATGTTGGGGATATGTCTATCGGATTTAGTTCTGATGATAATGAATTGACAATGCATTTTAAAAATAATGAAAAAGTAAATATCAAGAAAGGAAAAAAAGTAGTATTAGCTGCACAAATTTTAGATGAACTAGAAACTAGGTGGCAATAATGATAGCGAAAGTCATAGTCGATGTCGCGTCGAAGAGCGTTGACTATAAATTTGATTATATAATTCCCGAACAACTCGAATCTGTCATCCAACCTGGTGTGCGTGTGATTGTACCTTTTGGACCAAGAACGATTCAAGGTTATGTAATGGAAGTAACAGCAGAACCTGATGCACAACTTGACGTTTCGAAGTTAAAAAAAATCATAGAAGTGAAAGATATACAACCAGAATTAACTTCAGAATTAATAGCTTTAAGTGAGTGGATGGGTTCAACTCATGTCATTAAACGTATTTCTATGCTAGAAGTGATGCTTCCGAGTGCTATTAAAGCGAAGTATAAAAAAGCATTTAAGATGAAAGATGACATAGAGGTACCTTCAACTTTATTACAAAAATTTGATAAGCATGGTTACTATTATTATAAAGATGCGCAAAAAAATAATGATATTCAATTGCTTATGAAGTTGTTAAAAGATGATATTGTTGAAGAAAAAACGATTCTCACACAAAATATAACTAAAAAAACCAAGCGTGCTGTTCGTGTCATTGAAGGGTATCATCCTGATGAAGTATTAGCTAAGTTGGAGAAAGTTATTAAACAATACGATTTGTATGCTTACTTGTCTGAAGAACAACATAAAACAATATTTTTAACTGATATTGAGGATATGGGCTTTTCAAAATCCAGTTTAGATGGACTTATCAAAAAAGGTTATGTTGAAAAATATGACGCGGTTGTTGAAAGAGACCCATTTAAAGATCGTGTTTTCGAACAAGAATCAAAACAGCAATTAACAGAAGACCAATTTAAAGCATATGAAGCGATTAAAGCTAAAATTGTAAGCCAAGAGCAAGAAACATTTTTACTTCATGGTGTGACGGGATCAGGTAAAACAGAAGTATATTTACAAACGATAGAAGATGTTTTAAGCCAAGGAAAACAGGCGATGATGTTAGTTCCTGAAATCGCTCTAACACCGCAAATGGTTTTACGCTTCAAACGTCGATTTGGTGATGACGTTGCTGTATTACATTCTGGCTTATCTAATGGGGAACGTTATGATGAGTGGCAAAAAATAAGGGATGGTCGTGCGAGAGTAAGTGTTGGTGCAAGGTCAAGTGTGTTCGCACCTTTCAAAAATTTAGGGTTAATCATCATTGATGAAGAACATGAATCTACATATAAGCAAGAAGATTATCCGAGATATCACGCTAGAGAAATTGCCCAATGGCGAAGTGAATATCATCACTGCCCAGTCATTTTAGGAAGTGCAACACCATGTCTTGAAAGTTATGCACGAGCTGAAAAAGGTGTTTATCATTTGCTATCATTACCAAACAGAGTGAACCAACAAGCTTTACCTGAAATTGATATCGTAGACATGCGTGAAGAATTGAGTGAAGGTAATCGGTCAATGTTTTCAAAAGATTTACGTGAAGCCATACAATTAAGATTAGATCGACAGGAACAAGTTGTTTTATTTTTAAATCGACGTGGTTATGCATCATTTATGTTATGTCGGGATTGTGGATATGTACCGCAATGCCCAAACTGTGATATTTCATTAACGTATCATAAAACGACAGACTTATTAAAATGTCACTATTGTGGTTACCAAGAGACACCACCGAATCAATGTCCAAATTGTGAGAGTGAACACATTCGACAAGTAGGTACTGGTACTCAGAAAGTTGAAGAACTATTGCAACAAGAATTTGAAGATGCGCGCATAATTAGGATGGATGTAGATACAACCTCAAAGAAAGGTGCACATGAAAAGTTATTGACTGAATTCGAAAAAGGTAACGGTGACATTTTACTAGGTACTCAGATGATTGCGAAAGGATTAGATTATCCAAACATTACTTTAGTTGGTGTGCTGAATGCAGATACAATGTTAAATTTACCTGATTTTCGGGCGAGTGAACGTACTTATCAACTATTAACGCAAGTGGCTGGTAGAGCTGGTCGTCATGAAAAGGCAGGTCAAGTCATCATTCAAACGTATAATCCAGATCATTATTCAATATTGGATGTTCAAAAAAATGATTATTTAACATTTTATCGTCAGGAAATGGAATATCGTAAATTAGGAAAGTATCCACCGTATTATTATTTGATTAATTTCACAATCTCACATAAAGAAATGAAGAAGGTTATGGAAGCATCGCAACATGTTCATAAAATTTTATTACAGCATTTAACAGAAAAAGCGCTTGTACTAGGTCCATCTCCGGCAGCACTTGCGAGAATCAACAATGAATTTAGATTCCAAATTTTAGTGAAATATAAAAGTGAACCTGGATTATTACAAGCCATTCAATTTTTAGATGACTATTACCATGAAAAATTTATAAAAGAAAAATTAGCATTGAAGATTGATATTGATCCACAGATGATGATGTAACATTACTAATTATTAGAAACAAGTTCAGTATGTACGAGTATTTGAACCAGTCTTTGAATATTTACTTTAAGGGCAGAAAAAGGGCAGAATATACAACTGTTAACCATTTAAATTAGCAGTTTATATTCTGTCTTTTTATATGGCTTTATAAATTACGTGATTTTGATTAGGAATTTATTAGTATTTTCATTTACGAATTATGATTTTAATGTAAGTGCCATACTTACTGATAAATAAAAGTACTAATGATTAAACAAACAATTTTTTAATGGCAAATTGAAATGGTGCAAATTTTACACTTATAAATTAATGGCTATAAACTATTTTATATCTATCTATGTTTTAACTACTTAAATTATTAGACAAAACAATTTTCTTAAATTATCAATTAAAGTATTTAAAAATATTGATGGTTAATGTAAAATATCAATATAAATAAGTTTTTTAAATTTATGTATGTTTATTTGATTCAAACAAAATAACTTAAGAGGAGAAAGTTTATGAAAAAGACACTGGGATGTTTACTTTTAATTATGCTTTTAGTCGTAGCAGGTTGTTCTTTTGGTGGGAATCATAAATTATCATCAAAGAAATCAGAAGAATCAAAACAAGAAACTGTAAAAAAAGAATCGGAAGAAGAGAAAGACCCAGATTTAGAGAAATTTGAAGAAATAGAGAAGAAAATGAAAGGAATTAAAGATGCGCCATCTCTAGATAAGTTGGATCCATTAATGACAGAAAAGTCGTTTACGAATAGTAAAGGGATTCAAGGATGGAAAGATTACAAAGAATTAATGGGTAAAGTGGAACTTGCAGATTATAGATTTACAAAAGATTCAAAAGGATCTTCTATAAAAGATGTTGATGCATTCTTTAAAGGTAAGAAAGGTATAAAAAGAAAAGTGATTGAAACACACGATGATGTAAAACAAGTTGATTATTGGTATGTAGATCCAGATGGAAAGAAAATTGGCAATTCAAACACACCTGTTTTTTACGCAGAAATTATGACAAAATATAAAGATGGAAAGTTAGTTTATGCATCAGTCGAACCAGGTTCTTACGTAATACATAAAGATGATGCAATTAAATATGACGATTATTCTAAGTTAAAAAAATTAAGTCAACTAACTAAACTTGATCATCCAAAACCAGTTCCATATAGCGTAGCTCAAATCAAATCTTTCGGAGTGCCTTTAACAAGCGTTTCTTTTATGACGCATGGATCAAAGGATACTAAAGATGAAGTGATGCCGGCATTGGCATATTTCACTTTTTCACCAAAAAATTATGAAGACAAGTCTAATCCAGATCCAAAAGTTTTAAATTTAGTAAGTATGGATTTTTTAAATGCATCTAGTGATTTTGGTAACGCACATTTTGTTGTTCTAAGTAAATATATTAAAGAGTACGAATCAAACTATGAAACAGCGTCAGATGATTCTTTAAAATAGTATTTACTGTGTAGAAAATAAATAGTGTACTACATTAAATAATCGCAATAATAATCCCGATAAACAATCAGCATTACTGCTTATCATATAGAGTTCGTAATAACTATAACTCTATGATTCGCAATTAATAAATGATTGTCATCGGGATTTATTTTTATCCATTTATAAAGTGACATTACCTTGTTCATCAGCAGGTTTGAAAACAGTAATCACTGCACTAATAATTGCTAAAATGTGTGGGATACCTGTCCAACAGAATATTAAGTGTAGAATACCTTGCATATTTTTGCCGGCATAAAATTTATGAATACCAAAACTACCTAAGAACAATGCTAATAAAATATAAATAACTTTGTTTACTTGCATTTCTTTCCCTCCAGTTGAATTGCTTATAATGACATTAGCTTCTCTTTTTATTATACCCACTTTTTGTTCAAACATTCTAGTTTAAGCATTCCCAATCATCTAAATTTCAGTTATTCAATCCTTACAATAAATTTAGGATTACACTTCAGTTGCATTGTATTATTTTACGTGTGAAATATACGTAATGAATCACATGACAATCTTTAAATTGAAAAATATACATTCTATGATGTAAGGTCGCATTTTTAATATATTTACGTTATAATGGTTTGATGAATTTTATTGAGGAGTAAGAGCTATGGCGATTAAAAAGTTAGTACCAGCATCGCATCCTATTTTAACGAAAAAAGCGCAAGCAGTTATAAAATTTGATGATTCGTTAAAAAGATTATTACAAGATTTAGAAGATACAATGTATGCACAAGAAGCTGCTGGCTTATGTGCACCTCAAATTAATCAGTCATTGCAAGTGGCAATCATTGATATGGAAATGGAAGGATTATTACAACTTGTTAATCCGAAAATTATAAGTCAATCAAATGAAACAATAACAGACTTAGAAGGTTCAATTACATTGCCAGATGTTTACGGCGAAGTGACAAGAAGTAAAATGATCGTTGTCGAAAGTTATGACGTCAATGGGAACAAAGTTGAACTAACTGCACATGAAGATGTAGCAAGAATGATTTTGCATATTATAGATCAAATGAACGGTATCCCTTTTACAGAACGTGCGGACCGTATTTTAACAGATAAAGAAGTGGAGGCATATTTTATAAATGACTAAAATAATATTTATGGGTACACCAGACTTTTCAACAACTGTTTTAGAAATGCTTATTGCAGAACATGATGTCATTGCAGTCGTAACGCAACCAGATCGACCTGTTGGACGTAAACGTGTTATGACACCACCACCAGTTAAAAAAGTTGCAATGAAATATGATTTACCTGTATATCAGCCTGAAAAATTAAGTGGTTCAGAAGAATTAGAACAATTGCTTCAATTAGATGTAGATTTAATTGTAACTGCTGCTTTTGGACAATTATTACCTGAATCATTGTTGGCATTACCAAAACTTGGCGCAATTAATGTGCATGCATCATTGTTACCGAAGTATAGAGGTGGTGCACCAATTCATCAGGCAATTATCGATGGTGAACAAGAAACCGGCATAACAATTATGTATATGATTAAAAAATTAGATGCGGGTAATATTATTTCGCAACAAGCAATTAAAATAGAAGAAAATGATAATGTCGGTACGATGCATGATAAATTAAGTGTATTAGGGGCAGATTTATTAAAAGAAACTTTACCATCTATTATAGAGGGCACAAATGAAAGTGTACCTCAAGATGATACGCAAGCAACATTTGCTTCCAATATTCGACGCGAAGATGAGCGAATTAGCTGGAATAAACCAGGAAGACAAGTGTTTAATCAAATTCGAGGATTATCACCATGGCCAGTTGCTTATACAACTATGGATGACACTAACTTGAAAATATACGATGCTGAACTCGTTGAGACTAATAAGATAAACGAGCCCGGAACAATTATAGAAACGACTAAAAAAGCCATTATTGTTGCTACAAATGATAATGAAGCTGTTGCAATTAAAGATATGCAATTGGCTGGGAAAAAGAGAATGTTAGCTGCCAATTATTTAAGTGGTGCGCAAAACACACTAGTAGGGAAGAAACTTATATGATAGAAAACGTGAGAAGTCTTGCTTTTGACACGATTCAAGATATATTAAATGAAGGTGCGTATAGTAACTTGCGTATCAATGAAGTGTTGTCAGAAAATGAATTAAATGTAATGGATAAAGCTTTATTTACAGAAATTGTCTACGGAACCGTTAAAAGAAAATATACGTTAGATTTTTATTTAAAGCCTTTTGTGAAAACAAAGATTAAGGCATGGGTTAGGCAATTATTATGGATGAGTATTTATCAATATGTTTATTTAGATAAAGTTCCAAATCACGCCATCATTAATGAAGCAGTTGAAATAGCAAAAGAACGCGGTGGCTATCACAACGGAAATGTCGTAAATGGCATTTTACGAACAATGATGCGTAGTGACTTACCTGATTTTAATGAAATTGCAGATCCTAAAAAAAGAATGGCAATCGAGTATAGTATGCCGAAGTGGATTATAGATCATTGGGCAACACATTATGGTCTCGAAGAAACTGAAACAATTTTACAGTCATTTTTAGAAACGACATCAACATCTGTGCGTGCCAACCTGACGCGAGCATCATTAGATGATATTATTGAAAAGTTGCAAGACGAAGGTTATGACGTTGAAAAAGATCATGACTTACCTTATTGTCTCCATATAGGAGGACAACCAATTATTCATTCTCGTTCATTTAAAGATGGATTCGTTTCAATTCAAGATAAAAGCTCAATGTTTGTTGCACACATTATGAATGTAGACCGACATGATCACGTATTAGATGCATGTAGTGCACCTGGCGGTAAGGCTTGTCACATTGCTGAAGTTTTAATGCCAGAAGGGCAAGTTGACGCTTCAGATATACATGATCACAAAATAGACTTAATTAATTTTAATATAAAAAAATTACGATTAACAAATATTAAAGCTTTTCAACATGATGCGACAAAACCTTATGATAAAACATACGATAAGATACTTGTTGATGCACCATGTAGCGGATTAGGTGTTATGAGACATAAGCCTGAGATTAAATATACTCAAAGCAAACAACATATTGAGTCACTAGTTGATTTACAGCTTGAAATATTGGAAAATGTAAAAAACAATGTAAAAATAGGTGGCGAAATCGTCTATTCAACATGTACTATAGAGCAACTAGAAAATGAAAACGTGATTTATACGTTTTTGAAAAATAATAAAAACTTCGAATTTGAACCGTTTCAACATCCGATAACTGGAGAGTTGGTCAAAACGTTACAAATCATGCCGCAAGACTTTAATTCAGATGGATTCTTTATCACTAAGATAAAAAGAAAGGACAATTAGGAATGATAACTGCTGAAAAGAAAAAGAAGAATAAATTTCTTCCAAATTTTGACAAGCAATCAATATATTCATTGCGATTTGACGAAATGCAAAACTGGCTCGTTGAACAAGGTCAACAAAAATTTCGAGCGAAACAGATTTTTGAATGGTTATATCAAAAAAGAGTAGATTCGATTGATGAAATGACGAACTTATCGAAAGACTTACGACAGCTTTTAAAAGATAACTTTACTGTTACAACTTTAACAACTGTAGTAAAACAAGAAAGTAAAGACGGTACAATTAAATTCTTATTTGAATTACAAGATGGCTATACAATTGAAACTGTTTTAATGAGACATGATTATGGAAATTCAGTATGTGTAACGACACAAGTAGGTTGTCGTATCGGATGTACGTTTTGTGCTTCTACACTTGGCGGCTTAAAAAGAAACCTTGAAGCTGGCGAAATTGTTTCACAAATTTTAACAGTTCAAAAAGCCCTTGATGCTACAGAAGAGCGCGTATCTCAAATTGTCATAATGGGTATCGGTGAACCATTTGAAAATTATGATGAAATGATGGACTTTTTAAGAATCGTCAATGATGATAACAGTTTAAATATTGGTGCACGTCACATTACAGTATCAACATCAGGTATCATTCCTAGAATATATGACTTTGCGGATGAAGATATCCAAATTAATTTTGCTGTAAGCTTACACGCCGCAAAAGATGAAGTGCGATCACGCTTGATGCCAATTAACCGTGCATATAATGTTGAGAAGTTAATCGAAGCAATTCAATATTATCAAGAAAAAACAAATCGTCGTGTTACTTTTGAATATGGTCTGTTTGGTGGTGTGAATGACCAACTAGAACATGCAAGAGAATTAGCACATTTAATAAAAGGCTTAAACTGCCATGTTAACTTAATTCCTGTCAACCATGTTCCAGAAAGAAATTATGTAAAAACGGCTAAAAATGATATCTTTAAATTTGAAAAAGAATTAAAGAGACTAGGAATTAATGCCACAATACGTCGTGAACAAGGTTCAGATATTGACGCAGCTTGTGGTCAATTAAGAGCAAAGGAACGACAAGTAGAAACGAGGTAAAGACAAATGCTAGAGGCACAATTTTTTACTGATACTGGACAACATAGAGATAAGAACGAAGATGCGGGTGGTATTTTTTATAATCAAACTAATCAACAACTTTTAGTTCTGTGTGATGGTATGGGCGGCCATAAAGCAGGAGAAGTTGCAAGTAAATTTGTTACAGATGAGTTGAAATCCCGTTTTGAAGCGGAAAATCTTATAGAACAACATCAAGCTGAAAATTGGTTGCGTAATAACATAAAAGATATAAATTTTCAGTTATATCACTATGCACAAGAAAATGCAGAATATAAAGGTATGGGTACAACATGTGTTTGTGCACTTGTTTTTGAAAAATCAGTTGTGATAGCAAATGTCGGTGATTCTAGAGCCTATGTTATTAATAGTCGACAAATTGAACAAATTACTAGTGATCACTCGTTTGTTAATCATCTTGTTTTAACGGGTCAAATTACGCCGGAAGAAGCATTTACACATCCACAACGTAATATTATTACGAAGGTGATGGGCACAGATAAACGTGTGAGTCCAGATTTGTTTATTAAGCGATTAAATTTTTATGATTATTTATTATTAAATTCAGATGGATTAACTGATTATGTTAAAGACAATGAAATTAAGCGTTTGTTAGTAAAAGAAGGTACAATAGAAGATCATGGGGATCAATTAATGCAATTGGCATTAGATAACCATTCGAAAGATAACGTTACTTTCATACTCGCGGCTATTGAAGGTGATAAAGTATGATAGGTAAAATAATAAATGAACGATATAAAATTGTAGATAAGCTTGGCGGCGGTGGCATGAGTACCGTTTATCTTGCAGAAGATACGATACTTAACATTAAAGTTGCAATTAAGGCGATTTTTATACCACCTAGAGAAAAAGAAGAAACATTAAAACGTTTTGAACGAGAAGTACATAACTCATCACAGCTATCACATCAAAATATAGTAAGTATGATCGATGTTGATGAAGAAGATGACTGTTACTACTTAGTAATGGAATATATTGAAGGTCCGACTTTGTCTGAGTATATAGAAAGTCATGGGCCATTAAGTGTTGACACGGCGATTAATTTTACGAATCAAATATTGGATGGCATTAAACATGCACATGATATGCGTATTGTACATAGAGATATTAAGCCACAAAATATATTAATTGACAGCAATAAAACGTTGAAAATATTTGATTTTGGAATTGCTAAAGCTTTAAGTGAGACGTCTTTAACTCAGACTAATCATGTGTTAGGTACTGTGCAGTACTTTTCACCAGAACAAGCAAAAGGTGAGGCAACGGATGAATGTACAGATATTTATTCTATAGGTATTGTGTTATATGAAATGCTTGTTGGTGAACCACCATTTAATGGAGAAACTGCAGTTAGCATTGCGATTAAACATATTCAGGATTCTGTGCCAAATGTGACAACAGATGTACGTAAGGATATTCCGCAATCTTTAAGTAACGTCATTTTACGCGCTACAGAAAAAGACAAAGCGAATCGTTACAAAACAATTCAAGAAATGAAAGATGATTTGAGTAGTGTTTTACATGAAAATCGAGCGAATGAAGATGTCTATGAACTCGATAAAATGAAAACGATAGCGGTACCTTTGAAAAAAGAAGATCTAGCAAAGCATATTAGTGAACATAAGTCGAATCAACCTAAACGTGAAACGACGCAAGTACCTATTGTAAATGGGCCTGCTCATCATCAGCAATTCCAAAAGCCAGAAGGTATGTTGTATGAAGCAAAACCTAAAAAGAAATCAACACGAAAGATTGTGCTCTTATCACTAATCTTTTCGTTGTTAATGATTGCACTTGTTTCTTTTGTGGCAATGGCAATGTTTGGTAATAAATACGAAGAGACACCTGATGTAATCGGGAAATCTGTAAAAGAAGCAGAGCAAATATTCAATAAAAACAATCTGAAATTAGGTAAAATTTCTAGAAGTTATAGTGATAAATATCCTGAAAATGAAATTATTAAGACAACTCCTAATACAGGTGAACGTGTTGAACGTGGTGACAGTGTTGATGTTGTTATATCAAAAGGCCCTGAAAAGGTTAAAATGCCAAATGTCATTGGTTTACCTAAGGAGCAAGCCTTGCAGAAATTAAAATCGTTAGGTCTTAAAGATGTTAAGATTGAAAAAGTATATAATAATCAAGCGCCAAAAGGATACATTGCAAATCAAAGTGTAACGGCAAATACTGAAATCGCTATTCATGATTCTAATATTAAACTATATGAATCTTTAGGCATTAAGCAAGTTTATGTAGAAGACTTTGAACATAAATCCTTTAGCAAAGCTAAAAAAGCCTTAGAAGAAAAAGGATTTAAAGTTGAAAGTAAAGAAGAGTATAGTGACGATATTGATGAGGGTGATGTAATTTCTCAATCTCCTAAAGGGAAATCAGTAGATGAGGGGTCAACGATTTCATTTGTTGTTTCTAAAGGTAAAAAAAGCGACTCATCAGATGTCAAAACGACAACTGAATCGGTAGATGTACCATACACTGGTAAAAATGATAAGTCACAAAAAGTTAAAGTTTATATTAAAGATAAAGATAATGACGGTTCAACTGAAAAAGGTAGTTTCGACATTACTAGTGATCAACGTATAGACATTCCTTTAAGAATTGAAAAAGGAAAAACAGCAAGTTATATTGTTAAAGTAGACGGTAAAACTGTAGCTGAAAAAGAAGTCAGCTATGATGATATTTAAATATAATTGAAGTAAATGTACCGAGGTTTCTATTTAGAAGTCTC
This sequence comes from Staphylococcus sp. GDB20D11A, assembly GCF_016893255.1. Taxonomy (NCBI): domain Bacteria; kingdom Bacillati; phylum Bacillota; class Bacilli; order Caryophanales; family Staphylococcaceae; genus Staphylococcus; species Staphylococcus sp. GDB20D11A. Next base: position 237,277 of record NZ_JAFEPJ010000018.1, on the reverse strand, counting down.
GGTATTTTTATATTGAGATTGCGGTAGTTTTAAAATGCTTCATGTCATCATATACAGGTGAGCATTGTCTATAAATTCTGTTTCACTCCCGCAATATTTATATCATTTGAAATGATCATTTATATATTAATTTTCCAGTCTTTGATATAATAAATGCAGTAAAATTAATCGAGAGGTGCCATTTTGAAGACAGGTCGAATAGTGAAATCAATTAGTGGGGTATATCAAGTAGACGTTAATGGCGAACGTTTCAATACAAAACCACGAGGATTATTTAGAAAGAAAAAATTTTCACCGGTAGTTGGAGATATAGTGGAATTTGATGTACAAAACATTAATGAAGGCTATATTCATCAAGTGTATGAGCGGAAAAATGAGTTGAAAAGACCACCTGTAAGTAATATAGATACACTAGTAATTGTGATGAGTGCTGTCGAGCCAAATTTTTCAACGCAATTATTAGATCGATTTTTAGTTATTGCACATTCGTATCAGTTAAATGCGAGAGTTTTGGTGACTAAAAAAGATAAAACACCAATTGAAAAGCAGTTCGAAATTAATGAGTTGTTGAAAATATATGAAAATATTGGCTATGAGACTGAATTTATTGGAAATGATGATGATCGAAAAAAAATAGTAGAAGCTTGGCCAGCTGGACTTATAGTACTTAGTGGTCAATCAGGTGTCGGTAAGTCCACTTTCTTAAATCATTATCGTCCAGAACTTAATCTTGAGACAAATGATATATCAAAATCATTAAATCGAGGAAAGCATACTACAAGACATGTCGAACTATTCGAACGTCAAAACGGTTATATTGCAGACACACCTGGATTCAGTGCTTTAGATTTTGATCATATAGATAAAGATGAAATAAAAGATTATTTTCTTGAATTAAATCGATATGGTGAAACATGTAAGTTTAGAAATTGTAATCATATCAAAGAACCTAATTGTAATGTTAAGCATCAATTAGAGATAGGGAATATTTCGCAATTTAGATACGACCATTATTTACAACTATTTAATGAAATTTCAAATAGAAAGGTTAGATATTAAATGACAAAACTATATCCATCATTATTATCTGTTGATTTTTTGGATTTACAACATGAATTAAAACGACTTGAAGAAGCAGGTGTCGACGGGGTTCATTTTGATGTTATGGATGGTCAATTTGTGCCTAATATATCTATTGGTTTACCAATATTAGATGCAGTAAGAAAAGGCACAACATTACCTATAGACGTACATTTGATGATTGAAAATCCAGAAAAGTATATTGCATCATTTGCAGAACATGGTGCCGATATGATTTCAATTCATGTCGAATCAACGCCTCATATCCATCGTGCTATTCAAATGATTAAACATTTAGATAAAAAAGCTGGTGTAGTAATTAATCCTGGTACACCAATATCACAAATTGAACCTATTTTAGACATTGTTGATTATGTACTGGTGATGACAGTTAACCCAGGGTTTGGTGGTCAATCATTTATTGATCAATGCGTAGAAAAAATAGCGGGTCTTAATGCTATTAAAATGGAACGTCAATTAAACTTTGATATTGAAGTTGATGGAGGCGTAAATACCGATACTGCGAAAGTATGTGTTGAAAATGGTGCTACAATGCTAGTAACAGGTTCATTTTTCTTTAAACAAGAGGATTATAAAAAAGTCACACAAGCATTGAAAGGTTGAGTGTATATGCATATAAATTTATTATGTTCTGATCGACACTTGCCGCAAGATATTTGGGCCAAAAGTAATGAAGGTAAATGGGGCGGCGTTGATAGAGGTGCTTTGATTTTATTGAAGCATCAAATTATCCCTTTTTTCTCAGTGGGAGACTTTGATTCAGTCAGTAAAGAAGAACGCCAACTTCTAACAGAACAGTTACAAATCAAACCTGTTCAAGCTGAAAAAGCTGATACTGATTTAGCTTTAGCGGTTGATAAAGCTGTTGCACTTGGATTTGATAGTATTACAATTTATGGTGCAACAGGCGGACGATTAGATCACTTTTTTGGGGCAATTCAGTTATTATTGAAAAAAGCATATTATAAACATGATGTTCATATAGAAGTTATCGATCAACAAAATAAAATTGAATTATTGCCTAAAGGTCAACATACAGTTGAAAAAGATAAGAGTTATCCGTACATTTCATTTATACCGATGACTGATGATGTAGAACTTTCTCTAGCAGGTTTTAAATATAATTTAGCTAGACAAATGCTTAATATAGGTTCTACTTTAACTATTTCAAATGAAATTGAGTCTTTGCAAGCGAAAGTAATTGTACATGATGGGTTGATTTTGCAAATTAGAAGTACAGATTTAAATTAAGTATATTCAAATTAATGAGGATTTTTAATAAAGTGCATGAGTAATTTAATAAAGTGACGTTTATAGATAGAATTTATAGCATAATAATAGATGAATCACGCTGTAATTAATGAAGATTATGGCGTGATTTATTATTGAAAGGAAAATTGTAGGTCCTAGTACATTGATTTATGTGCCAAAATCGATATTGAACCCATAAGTCCAATTTGACAGAGAAGCATTATTAAACGTTTTAACCAAATTATATTAGTATTTCGAATTTCACTATGAACCATTATGTATTGTTTTGTAACAAAAAAAGAACTAAGAGGTTGAGCTCTTAGTTCTTAAGTAAATGCGTCCTCCACATAAGGTCACATTTTTTATGTGCAATATATTTATTAAACTCTAGTTACTTTACCAGATTTTAAAGCACGTGCAGAAACCCAAACTTTTTTAGGTTTACCGTCAACTAGGATTCTAACTTTTTGAAGGTTAGCGTTCCATCTACGTTTAGTAGAGTTTAAAGCGTGTGAACGTCTGTTACCAGTCGAAGCTTTACGACCTGTTACGAAACATTGTTTACCCATATGAGTACCTCCTTTAATAAATATAAATACACATAACTACTTATATACTTAACTAAGATAGCATAGTTTCATTTGAAAAACAATGAATAATTTTCACATAAAAGTCAAAAATACTGAGTTTTGTGATATAATTGTAGACTGTGAAGTTATGTAGTATGATATTTTAGAGAAATAAGTGAATGAAACATTTAAACTTTTTATTTAATGATACTACATCTATTAAAAGAAAACGCCTATAGATAATCGTCACGACTGTAAATTCAGTTTACTCAAAATATAATAGGTGATTTAAGCGTAAGTCATTCTGATAAGTTGTACCATTGATATTTTATAAAAATAATCAATGAAACTTAAAGCGTTTATGACTACACTAAGTGGTAAAATTTTAAAAGTGATTAGGGAAAACGAATAATAAACTTTGAAATTTAGGAGGGACAAAGATATGACATTAGAGATTTCAAATGATTACGGTAAAATTGATATTTCAAACGAAGTGATTGCTTCGGTTGTAGGTGGAAAGGCCGTTGAATGTTATGGTATTGTAGGTATGGCATCTAGACAACAAGTTAGAGATGGTATTGCGGAAATACTAGGACATGAAAATTATGCTAAAGGCATCAAAGTAACTGAAAATAATGGCGTAGTGGATATAGATATGTACATTATTGTAAGTTACGGTGTGAAAATATCTGAAGTTGCCAATAATGTACAATCAACAGTGAAATATACTTTGGAAAAATCACTTAATGTATCAGTAAATTCAATCAATATATATGTACAAGGTGTACGTGTGAATAATACAGGCAAGAAAGCTTAGGAGGACAACTTGAAATGATTAGCAAAATTAATGGTAAATTATTTGCCGATATGATTATACAAGGGGCACAAAATTTATCTAACAATGCAGATTTGGTAGATTCTTTGAATGTGTATCCAGTGCCAGATGGTGATACAGGAACAAATATGAATCTTACTATGACTTCAGGTCGCGAAGAAGTAGAGAATAATTTGTCGAAAAATATCGGCGAATTAGGTAAAACATTCTCGAAAGGTTTACTAATGGGTGCAAGAGGTAACTCTGGTGTCATCTTGTCACAATTATTCAGAGGATTTTGTAAAAATATTGAAAGTGAATCTGAAATTAATTCAAAATTGTTAGCTGAAAGTTTTCAAGCTGGTGTTGAAACGGCATATAAAGCTGTTATGAAACCAGTTGAAGGTACAATACTTACAGTTGCAAAAGATGCTGCGCAAGCTGCAGTAGAAAAAGCAAATAATACTGAAGATTGTATAGAATTAATGGAGTACATTATTGTAAAAGCCAATGAATCACTTGAAAACACACCAAACTTATTAGCTGTACTTAAAGAAGTTGGTGTTGTTGATAGTGGTGGTAAAGGTTTGTTATGCGTTTACGAAGGATTCTTAAAAGCGCTTAAAGGTGAAAAAGTTGAAGCCAAAGTTGCAAAGCTAGATAAAGATGAATTTGTACATGATGAACATGATTTCCATGGTGTAATTAATACTGAAGATATTATTTATGGCTATTGTACTGAAATGATGGTTCGTTTTGGAAAGAATAAAAAAGCCTTTGATGAACAAGAATTCAGGCAAGATATGAGTCAATTTGGTGATTCTTTATTAGTCATTAATGATGAAGAAATTGTGAAAGTTCACGTGCATACCGAATACCCAGGTAAAGTGTTTAATTATGGTCAACAATATGGTGAATTAATTAAACTTAAGGTTGAAAATATGAGAGAACAGCACCGTGAAGTGATTCGAAAAGAGCAGCACACAGCTAAACCGAAAATGGAAACGGTTGAAACAGCAATTATTACTATTTCTATGGGTGAAGGTATTTCAGAGATATTTAAATCAATGGGTGCCACACATATTATTAGTGGTGGACAAACGATGAATCCTTCTACAGAAGATATCGTTAAAGTCATTGAACAATCAAAATGTAAACGTGCAATTATTTTGCCGAATAATAAAAATATCTTAATGGCAAGTGAACAAGCAGCGAGTATTGTTGATGCAGAAGCAGTTGTTATTCCAACGAAATCTATTCCTCAAGGTATAAGCGCACTATTCCAATATGATGTGGACGCAACACTTGAAGAAAATAAAGCGCAAATGGCTGATTCAGTTAATAACGTTAAATCTGGTTCATTAACGTACGCTGTTCGTGATACGAAAATTGATGGCGTTGAGATTAAAAAAGACGCATTTATGGGCTTAACTGAAGATAAGATTGTAAGTAGCCAAAGTGATCAATTAACAACGGTTACTGAGTTGTTAAATGAGATGTTAGCAGAAGATAGTGAAATATTGACTGTGATTATTGGTCAAGATGCAGAGCAAACAGTTACAGATAACATGATAAACTGGATCGAAGAGCAATATCCAGATGTAGAAGTGGAAGTTCATGAAGGTGGACAACCAATTTATCAATATTTCTTTTCAGTAGAATAAAAATTTAAAATAAAAAACTACCAATGATAAATCATCAGTTGGTAGTTTTTTATTTTGCTATTTTAGTGAGATAGCGGGTTAAAAGTATCATTCTCGAGTTGCTAACAATGTCATGTTCAACTTAGTCATGATAAAATAAATAACATACTAAATGATACGTAAAATCAAATAAAACATAGGTGATTTATTTTGGCGAAAGTAAACTTAATAGAAAGTCCATATTCTCTTTTACAATTAAAAGGTATAGGTCCTAAGAAAATAGAAGTATTGCAACAACTAAATATTCATACAGTGGAAGATCTTGTTCTTTATTTGCCAACCAGATATGAAGATAATACAGTGATTGATTTGAATCAAGCAGAAGATCAATCTAACGTTACGATAGAAGGACAAGTATATACAGCTCCAGTAGTTGCATTTTTTGGAAGAAATAAATCAAAATTAACTGTTCATTTAATGGTAAATAATATTGCTGTCAAATGTATTTTTTTCAATCAACCGTATTTAAAAAAGAAAATCGAATTAAATCAAACTATAACTGTTAAAGGTAAGTGGAATAGGGTTAAACAGGAAATTACTGGTAATAGGGTTTTCTTTAATTCACAAGGTACACAAACTCAAGAAAACGCAGATGTTCAATTAGAACCAGTCTATCGTATTAAGGAAGGTATTAAACAAAAGCAAATACGAGACCAAATTAGACAAGCATTAAATGATGTGACAATTCATGAATGGTTAACTGATGAACTAAGAGAAAAATATAAATTAGAGACCTTGGACTTTACTTTGAACACGTTACATCATCCTAAAAGTAAAGAGGATTTATTACGTGCTCGTAGAACCTATGCATTTACTGAACTGTTTTTATTCGAATTACGTATGCAATGGCTAAATAGATTAGAAAAGTCATCTGACGAAGCAATTGAAATTGATTATGACTTAGACCAAGTTAAATCATTTATTGATCGTTTACCTTTTGAACTAACTGAAGCACAGAAATCCAGTGTTAATGAAATTTTTAGAGATTTAAAAGCACCAATACGTATGCATCGATTACTTCAAGGTGATGTAGGTTCAGGAAAAACAGTAGTTGCTGCAATTTGTATGTATGCGTTAAAAACGGCTGGTTATCAATCAGCATTGATGGTACCAACTGAAATTTTAGCAGAGCAACATGCTGAAAGTTTAATTGCTTTATTTGGAGATTCTATGAACGTTGCGTTGTTAACTGGGTCAGTAAAAGGTAAGAAACGAAAGATACTTTTAGAACAACTTGAAAATGGTACGATTGATTGTTTAATTGGAACCCATGCATTGATTCAAGATGATGTGATTTTCCATAATGTTGGTTTAGTAATTACAGATGAACAACATCGATTTGGTGTGAATCAACGCCAGCTTTTAAGAGAAAAAGGTGCAATGACGAATGTGTTATTTATGACAGCAACCCCGATACCAAGAACACTAGCAATATCAGTTTTTGGTGAGATGGATGTGTCTTCAATTAAACAATTACCAAAAGGTCGTAAACCTATCATTACTACTTGGGCAAAGCATGAGCAATACGATAAAGTTTTGATGCAAATGACCTCAGAGTTGAAAAAAGGTCGTCAAGCATATGTCATTTGCCCACTTATAGAAAGTTCTGAGCATCTCGAAGACGTTCAAAATGTTGTCGCATTGTACGAGTCTTTACAACAGTATTATGGAGTTTCCCGTGTAGGATTATTGCATGGTAAGTTGTCTGCCGATGAAAAAGATGAAGTCATGCAAAAGTTTAGCAATCATGAGATAGATGTTTTAGTTTCTACTACTGTTGTTGAAGTAGGTGTTAATGTACCGAATGCAACTTTTATGATGATTTATGATGCGGATCGCTTTGGATTATCAACTTTACATCAGTTACGCGGTCGTGTGGGTAGAAGTGACCAGCAAAGTTACTGTGTTTTAATTGCATCTCCTAAAACAGAAACAGGAATTGAAAGAATGACAATTATGACACAAACAACGGATGGATTTGAATTGAGTGAACGAGACTTAGAAATGCGTGGTCCTGGAGATTTCTTTGGTGTTAAACAAAGTGGATTGCCAGATTTCTTAGTTGCCAATTTAGTTGAAGATTATCGTATGTTAGAAGTTGCTCGTGATGAAGCAGCTGAACTTATTCAATCTGGCGTATTCTTTGAAAATACGTATCAACATTTACGTCATTTTGTTGAAGAAAATTTATTACATCGCAGTTTTGACTAATTGCCATCCTGATTTGTCAATTTAAGTGCAACACTTCGTTAATTGAGTGATATGACACTTGAACTATTTAAATGTAAAGTGGTATTTTAAAAATTTATAAATTTTCGACTAAATAATAGCTAAATAATACAGTTATTTGTTGAGTCGGTTAAATAGAAAGTGTTATGATATGTGAGGAATGTTTAAGACTAGGTACTAAAAAATGAGGGGTGAGACGTTGAAACTAAAGAAAGATAAACGTAGAGAAGCAATCAGACAACAAATTGATAGCAATCCCTTCATCACAGACCATGAACTAAGCGACTTATTTCAAGTGAGTATACAAACAATTCGTTTAGATCGCACTTATTTAAACATACCAGAATTAAGGAAGCGTATTAAATTAGTTGCTGAAAAGAATTATGACCAAATAAGTTCTATTGAAGAACAAGAATTTATTGGTGATTTGATTCAAGTCAATCCAAATGTTAAAGCGCAATCAATTTTAGATATTACATCGGATTCTGTTTTTTATAAAACTGGAATTGCGCGTGGTCATGTGCTGTTTGCTCAGGCAAATTCATTATGTGTTGCGCTAATTAAGCAACCAACAGTTTTAACTCATGAGAGTAGCATTCAATTTATTGAAAAAGTAAAATTAAATGATACGGTAAGAGCAGAAGCACGAGTTGTAAATCAAACTGCAAAACATTATTACGTCGAAGTAAAGTCATATGTTAAACATACATTAGTTTTCAAAGGAAATTTTAAAATGTTTTATGATAAGCGAGGATAAAATTATGGTTAAATTAGCAATTGATATGATGGGTGGCGACAATGCGCCTGATATCGTATTAGAAGCCGTACAAAAGGCTGTTGAAGACTTTAAAGATCTAGAAATTATACTTTTCGGTGACGAAAAAAAGTATAATCTGAACCATGAACGAATCGAATTTAGACATTGTTCTGAAAAGATTGAAATGGAAGATGAGCCTGTTAGAGCGATTAAACGTAAAAAAGATAGCTCAATGGTAAAAATGGCTGAAGCTGTGAAATCTGGTGAGGCAGATGGATGTGTGTCAGCAGGTAATACTGGTGCTTTAATGTCAGCTGGTTTATTCATTGTTGGACGTATTAAAGGTGTAGCTAGACCGGCTTTAGTAGTAACATTGCCAACGATTGATGGAAAAGGTTTTGTCTTTTTAGACGTTGGTGCAAATGCAGATGCTAAACCTGAACACTTATTACAGTATGCGCAACTAGGGGATATTTATGCTCAAAAAATTAGAGGTATTGATAATCCGAAAATCTCATTATTAAATATAGGTACCGAGCCAGCTAAAGGTAATAGTTTAACGAAAAAATCATATGAGTTATTAAATCAAGATCATTCATTGAATTTTGTTGGGAATATTGAAGCGAAGACATTAATGGATGGCGATACAGATGTTGTAGTTACCGATGGCTATACTGGGAACATGGTCCTTAAAAATTTAGAAGGTACTGCAAAATCAATCGGTAAAATGTTAAAAGATACGATTATGAGTAGTACTAAAAATAAATTAGCAGGTGCAATATTGAAGAAAGATTTAGCCGAATTCGCTAAAAAGATGGATTACTCAGAATACGGTGGTTCCGTATTATTAGGATTGGAAGGTACCGTAGTTAAAGCACACGGTAGTTCAAATGCTAAAGCTTTTTATTCTGCAATTAGACAAGCGAAAATCGCAGGAGAGCAAAATATTGTACAAACAATGAAAGAGACTGTAGGTGAATCAAATGAGTAAAACAGCAATTATTTTTCCGGGACAAGGTGCCCAAAAAGTTGGTATGGCACAAGATTTATATAACAACAACGATCAAGCAACTGAAATTTTAACTTCAGCAGCAAACACGTTAGACTTTGATATTTTAGAGACAATGTTTACTGACGAAGACGGCAAATTGGGTGAAACTGAAAACACGCAACCAGCTTTATTGACGCATAGCTCGGCGTTATTAGCGGCGCTAAAAAATTTGAATCCCGATTTTACTATGGGGCATAGTTTAGGTGAATATTCAAGTTTAGTTGCAGCTGACGTATTATCATTTGAAGATGCAGTTAAAATTGTTAGAAAACGTGGTCAATTAATGGCGCAAGCATTTCCTACTGGTGTAGGAAGCATGGCTGCAGTATTGGGCTTAGATTTTGATAAAGTCGATGAAATTTGTAAGTCATTATCATCTGATGACAAAATAATTGAACCAGCAAACATTAATTGCCCAGGTCAAATTGTTGTTTCAGGTCACAAAGCTTTAATTGATGAGCTAGTAGAAAAAGGTAAATCATTAGGTGCAAAACGTGTCATGCCTTTAGCAGTATCTGGCCCATTCCATTCATCGCTAATGAAAGTGATTGAAGAAGATTTTTCAAGTTATATTAATCAATTTGAATGGCATGATGCTAAGTTTCCTGTAGTTCAAAATGTAAATGCGCAAGGTGAAACTGACAAAGAAGTAATTAAATCTAATATGGTCAAACAATTATATTCACCAGTACAATTCATTAACTCAACAGAATGGCTAATAGACCAAGGTGTTGATCATTTTATTGAAATTGGTCCTGGAAAAGTTTTGTCTGGCTTAATTAAAAAAATAAATAGAGATGTTAAGTTAACATCAATTCAAACTTTAGAAGATGTGAAAGGATGGAATGCAAATGACTAAGAGCGCTTTAGTAACAGGTGCATCAAGAGGAATTGGACGTAGTATTGCGTTACAATTAGCAGAAGAAGGATATAATGTAGCAGTAAACTATGCAGGCAGCAAAGAGAAAGCTGAAGCAGTAGTCGAAGAAATCAAAGCTAAAGGTGTTGACAGTTTTGCGATTCAAGCAAATGTTGCCGATGCTGATGAAGTTAAAGCAATGATTAAAGAAGTAGTTAGCCAATTTGGTTCTTTAGATGTTTTAGTAAATAATGCAGGTATTACTCGCGATAATTTATTAATGCGTATGAAAGAACAAGAATGGGATGATGTTATTGACACAAACTTAAAAGGTGTATTTAACTGTATCCAAAAAGCAACACCACAAATGTTAAGACAACGTAGTGGTGCTATCATTAATTTATCAAGTGTTGTTGGAGCAGTAGGTAATCCGGGACAAGCAAACTATGTTGCAACAAAAGCAGGTGTTATTGGTTTAACTAAATCTGCGGCACGTGAATTAGCATCTCGTGGTATCACTGTAAATGCAGTTGCACCTGGTTTTATTGTTTCTGATATGACAGATGCTTTAAGTGATGAGCTTAAAGAACAAATGTTGACTCAAATTCCGTTAGCACGTTTTGGTCAAGACACAGATATTGCTAATACAGTAGCGTTCTTAGCATCAGACAAAGCAAAATATATTACAGGTCAAACAATCCATGTAAATGGTGGAATGTACATGTAATATATTTGAGCTAAAGCTCATTGACGCAGTGGTTGACTGGTCATCCAATGGAGAATTGCCTGACCTAGTCAACTTTGCGGGGGAAATTCTAAGCAACCTAGATAAGGTTCCAGAATTTCTCCCTAAGAAACAGTAATCAATAAATTGATAAGTAGATTAGAGGAACACTTGAGCTAAAGCTCAAGATAAAGACGTAGTAATCAATAAATTGATAACTAATAAGCGGAACGCCTGAGCTAAAGCTCATGCCTAAGAAACAGTAATCAATAAATTGATAACTGTTTCTAAAATTTCTACTTGTTTTTTAGAATTTAAAATGGGAAAATATAATAGTCTATGTATAGGCATTTTTAAAGGAGGTGAATCGACGTGGAAAATTTCGATAAAGTAAAAGATATCATCGTTGACCGTTTAGGTGTAGACGCTGATAAAGTAACTGAAGATGCATCTTTCAAAGATGATTTAGGCGCTGACTCACTTGATATCGCTGAATTAGTAATGGAATTAGAAGACGAGTTTGGTACTGAAATTCCTGATGAAGAAGCTGAAAAAATCAACACTGTTGGTGATGCTGTTAAATTTATTAACAGTCTTGAAAAATAATAAATCTTACATCTGGGTCGTCAGTATTGTCGACTCAGTTTTTTTCTTTAATTATCAATAGTTTTAACGTAAAATTAAAGATGATTCAAGAGCAACACATAAAGGAGATAAAATAATGTCTAAACAAAAGAAAAGTGAGATAGTTAATCGTTTTAGAAAGCGCTTTGATACTAAAATGACAGAGTTAGGCTTTACTTATCAAAATATTGATTTATACCAACAAGCATTTTCGCATTCGAGTTTTATTAATGATTTTAATATGAATCGTTTAGACCATAATGAGCGTTTAGAGTTTTTGGGTGATGCGGTATTAGAATTGACGGTTTCACGATATTTATTTGATAAACATCCCAACTTGCCAGAAGGGAATTTAACAAAAATGCGTGCCACTATTGTATGTGAGCCCTCACTTGTAATATTTGCGAATAAAATTGGATTGAACGAAATGATTTTACTTGGTAAAGGTGAAGAGAAAACAGGGGGACGTACAAGACCATCATTAATATCAGATGCATTCGAAGCATTTATTGGGGCATTGTATTTGGATCAAGGACTAGATATAGTTTGGAAATTTGCTGAGAAAGTCATTTTCCCACATGTAGAACAAAATGAGTTATTAGGCGTGGTAGATTTTAAAACACAATTCCAAGAATATGTGCACCAGCAAAATAAAGGTGATGTAACATATAATTTAATAAAAGAAGAAGGACCGGCACATCATCGTCTATTCACTTCAGAAGTTATTCTGCAAGGGGAAGCAATAGCTGAAGGTAAAGGGAAAACGAAAAAAGAATCAGAACAACGTGCTGCTGAAAGTGCCTATAAGCAATTAAAGCAAATTAAATAGAAATTTATATGATACGACATATAGGTGTTCGATTTAGGATTTATGGAAGAATTTTTAATATTTTATGGAACAACCTCGAAATTTAATATACAAATACTAAAATATCGTATACGTATGTTCTTTAAAATTGTGATAAGGAGTTTAGGATGGTTTATTTAAAATCAATAGATGCCATTGGATTTAAGTCTTTTGCAGATCAAACCAATGTTCAATTCGATAAAGGTGTAACTGCAATTGTTGGTCCAAATGGAAGCGGTAAAAGTAATATTACAGATGCTATTAAATGGGTGTTGGGTGAACAATCGGCTAAATCATTACGTGGCTCAAAAATGGAAGATATTATCTTCTCAGGTGCAGAACATCGCAAAGCTCAAAATTATGCTGAAGTACAGTTAAGATTAGATAATCATTCTAAAAAGCTCAGTGTTGATGAAAACGAAGTTATTGTAACAAGAAGATTGTATCGAAGTGGTGAAAGTGAGTACTACATAAATAATGACCGTGCAAGATTAAAAGATATTGCCGATTTATTTTTAGATTCTGGATTGGGGAAAGAAGCATATAGCATTATCTCGCAAGGTAGAGTTGATGAAATACTAAATGCTAAACCAATTGATAGACGTCAAATTATTGAAGAATCGGCTGGTGTACTTAAATATAAAAAACGTAAAGCTGAATCATTAAATAAACTTGACCAAACAGAAGATAATTTAACGAGAGTAGAAGACATTTTATATGATTTGGAAGGTCGCGTAGAACCTCTAAAAGAGGAGGCAGCTATAGCTAAAGAATATAAGACACTTTCGCACCAAATGAAACATAGTGACATTGTAGTTACAGTGCACGATATTGATCAATATACAAATGACAATAGACAATTAGATCAACGTTTAAATGATTTACAAGGTCAACAAGCAAATAAAGAAGCTGACAAGCAACGTTTAAGCCAACAAATTCAACAATATAAAGGTAAACGTCATCAACTTGATAATGATGTTGAATCGCTTAATTATCAATTAGTAAAAGCTACGGAAGCCTTTGAAAAATATACGGGACAATTAAATGTTTTAGAAGAACGTAAGAAAAATCAATCTGAAACAAATGCACGATATGAAGAAGAACAAGAAAATTTAATTGAGCTTTTAGAAAATATATCAAATGAGATTTCTGAAGCTCAAGATACTTATAAGTCTCTGAAAAGTAAACAAAAAGAACTCAACGCTGTCATTCGTGAATTAGAAGAACAACTATATGTTTCAGACGAAGCGCACGATGAAAAATTGGAAGAAATTAAAAACGAATACTATACATTAATGTCAGAGCAATCAGATGTTAACAATGATATTCGTTTTTTAAAGCATACTATAGAAGAGAATGAGGCTAAAAAATCAAGACTAGATTCTCGATTAGTTGAAGTCTTTGAGCAATTGAAAGATATTCAGGGTCAAATAAAAACGACTAAAAAAGAATATCAACAGACCAACAAAGAACTTTCTGCTGTAGATAAAGAAATTAAAAATATAGAAAAAGACCTCACTGATACAAAAAAAGCACAAAACGAATACGAAGAGAAATTGTATCAAGCATATCGATATACCGAAAAAATGAAAACACGTATTGATAGTTTGACAACGCAAGAGGAAGAATATACTTATTTTTTCAATGGCGTCAAACATATTTTGAAAGCTAAAAATAAAGAATTAAAGGGTATTCATGGTGCAGTTGCGGAAATTATTGATGTGCCATCTAAATTAACTCAGGCAATTGAAACAGCATTAGGTGCTTCATTACAACATGTTATTGTAGATTCAGAAAAAGATGGACGCCAGGCTATTCAATTTTTAAAAGAACGTAATTTAGGTCGTGCGACGTTTTTACCATTAAATGTTATACAGAGTAGAGTGGTAGCGACTGATATTAAGTCTATTGCTAAAGAGGCAAACGGATTTATTAGTATTGCTTCGGAAGCAGTTAAAGTAGCACCAGAATATCAAAATATTATCGGGAATTTATTAGGTAATACGATTATCGTTGATCATTTAAAGCATGCAAATGAATTGGCACGTGCGATTAAATATCGAACTCGTATTGTTACTTTGGAAGGTGATATTGTAAATCCTGGTGGTTCTATGACTGGTGGTGGCGCTCGTAAGTCAAAAAGTATTCTGTCTCAAAAAGACGAGTTGACAACAATGAGACACCAATTAGAAGATTACTTGCGTCAAACAGAATCATTTGAACAACAATTTAAAGAGTTGAAGATAAAAAGTGATCAATTAAGTGAACTGTATTTTGAAAAAAGTCAAAAGCATAATACACTTAAAGAGCAAGTGCATCATTTTGAAATGGAGCTCGATAGATTAACTACACAAGAAACACAAATAAAAAATGATCATGAAGAATTCGAATTTGAAAAAAATGATGGTTATACGAGTGACAAAAGTCGACAAACTTTGAGTGAAAAAGAAACTCATTTAGAAAGTATTAAAGCATCTTTAAAACGACTAGAAGATGAAATTGAACGCTACACAAAACTTTCTAAAGAAGGTAAGGAAAGCGTAACTAAAACACAACAAACGTTACATCAGAAACAATCTGATCTTGCTGTGGTTAAAGAGCGTATTAAAACACAACAACAGACAATAGATCGATTAAATAATCAAAGTCAACAAACCAAACATCAATTAAATGATGTTAAAGAAAAAATTGCATTCTTTAATTCGGATGAAGTGATGGGCGAACAAGCTTTTCAAAATATTAAAGATCAAATTAATGGTCAACAAGAAACGAGAACACGCTTATCTGATGAATTAGATAAATTGAAACAACAACGTATTGAGTTGAATGAACAAATCGATGCGCAAGAAGCTACACTACAAGTTTGTCACCAAGATATTTTAGCTATCGAAAATCACTACCAAGATATTAAAGCTGAACAATCAAAACTAGATGTATTAATTCATCATGCGATAGATCATTTAAATGATGAATATCAATTGACTGTTGAACGTGCAAAATCTGAATATACGAGTGATGAATCGATTGACGCATTACGTAAAAAAGTTAAATTAATGAAGATGTCGATTGATGAACTAGGTCCTGTAAACTTAAATGCAATTGAACAATTTGAAGAGTTAAATGAGCGTTATACATTTTTAAGTGAGCAACGTACAGATCTTCGTAAAGCTAAAGAAACATTAGAGCAAATTATAAGTGAAATGGATCAAGAGGTTACTGAAAGATTTAAAGAAACTTTCCATGCTATTCAAGGACATTTTACAGCTGTGTTCAAACAATTGTTTGGTGGAGGCGATGCAGAATTGCAATTAACTGAAGCCGATTATTTAACAGCTGGTATTGATATTGTGGTACAACCACCGGGTAAAAAGTTGCAACATTTATCGTTACTAAGTGGTGGTGAGCGTGCATTAACTGCTATTGCTTTACTATTTGCAATTTTAAAAGTAAGATCTGCACCTTTTGTTATATTAGATGAGGTTGAAGCTGCATTAGATGAAGCGAATGTTATTAGATACGCAAAATATTTAAATGAGTTATCAGACGAAACACAATTCATTGTTATTACACACCGTAAAGGAACAATGGAATTTGCAGATAGGTTATACGGTGTAACAATGCAAGAATCAGGTGTTACTAAACTTGTGAGTGTGAATTTAAATACAATAGATGATGTGTTGAAGGAGGAGCAATAATGAGCTTTTTTAAACGCTTAAAAGATAAGTTTGCAACAAATAAAGAAAATGAAGAAGTTAAATCCTTAACAGAAGAACAAGGTCAAGATAAATTAGAAGATACACATTCTGAAGGTTCAACGCAGGACGTAAATGATTTAGCAGAAAATGCTGAAGTGAAAAAGAAGCCACGCAAGTTGAGTGAAGCGGATTTTGATGACGATGGCTTAATATCAATTGAAGATTTTGAAGAAATTGAAGCTCAAAAAATGGGTGCTAAATTTAAAGCAGGACTCGAAAAATCTCGTCAAAATTTCCAAGAACAATTAAATAATTTGATAGCGAGATATCGTAAAGTAGATGAAGACTTTTTTGAAGCTTTAGAAGAAATGTTAATCACTGCAGACGTCGGTTTTAATACTGTGATGACGTTAACTGAAGAATTACGTATGGAAGCACAACGACGTAATATTCAAGATACTGAAGATTTGCGTGAAGTCATTGTTGAAAAAATCGTAGAGATTTACCATCAAGAAGATGATAATTCAGAAGCTATGAACTTAGAAGATGGTCGTTTAAATGTCATTTTAATGGTTGGTGTGAATGGTGTTGGTAAAACAACAACAATTGGAAAATTAGCTTACCGATATAAAATGGAAGGTAAAAAAGTAATGTTAGCTGCGGGCGATACTTTTAGAGCGGGTGCTATTGATCAATTGAAAGTTTGGGGCGAACGTGTTGGTGTAGATGTAATTAGCCAAAGTGAAGGTTCTGATCCAGCTGCTGTTATGTATGATGCGATTAATGCCGCTAAAAACAAAGGTGTTGATATTTTAATCTGTGATACCGCTGGACGTTTACAAAATAAAACAAATCTAATGCAAGAATTAGAAAAAGTTAAGCGTGTAATTAATCGAGCAGTGCCAGATGCGCCTCATGAAGCATTACTATGTTTAGATGCTACAACTGGTCAGAATGCGTTGTCACAAGCTAGAAACTTTAAAGAAGTAACAAATGTTACAGGTATTGTATTAACGAAATTAGATGGTACAGCCAAAGGTGGTATCGTATTAGCCATTCGTAATGAATTGCACATTCCAGTTAAATATGTAGGATTAGGTGAGCAATTAGATGACTTACAACCATTTAACCCTGAAAGTTATGTCTACGGCTTATTCGCTGATATGATTGAACAAAATGAAGAAATAACAACAGTTGAAAATGATCAAATTGTAACAGAAGAAAAGGACGATAATCATGGGGCAAAATGATTTAGTTAAAACGTTACGAATGAATTATTTGTTTGATTTTTATCAATCCTTATTGACGAATAAACAACGTAATTATTTGGAATTATTTTATCTCGAAGATTATTCTTTAAGTGAAATCGCCGATACTTTTAATGTGAGTAGACAAGCAGTTTATGATAATATAAGAAGAACTGGCGATTTAGTTGAAGATTATGAAAAGAAATTGGAATTATACCAGAAATTTGAGCAACGCCGAGAAATATATGATGAAATGAAAAAACATTTAAGTAATCCAGAACAAATACAACGTTATATTCAACAATTAGAAGACTTAGAATAGATATAAATTGAGGGAGGACATCGATATGGCATTTGAAGGCTTATCAGAACGCCTGCAAGCGACGATGCAAAAAATGCGTGGTAAGGGTAAACTTACTGAAGCTGATATAAAGATAATGATGCGTGAAGTAAGATTAGCGTTACTTGAGGCTGACGTAAACTTTAAAGTGGTAAAAGAATTTATTAAAACAGTATCAGAACGCGCATTAGGTTCCGATGTAATGCAATCATTAACACCAGGGCAACAAGTTATTAAAATAGTTCAAGATGAATTAACGAAGTTGATGGGTGGAGAAAATACATCGATTAATATGTCAAATAAACCACCTACTGTTGTTATGATGGTTGGTTTACAAGGTGCTGGTAAAACAACAACTGCAGGTAAATTAGCATTATTGATGCGTAAAAAATACAACAAAAAACCTATGTTAGTTGCAGCAGATATTTATCGTCCAGCAGCGATAAATCAATTACAAACAGTAGGGAAACAAATTGATATTCCTGTATACAGTGAAGGAGATCAAGTAAAGCCACAACAAATTGTAACTAATGCATTAAAACATGCTAAAGAAGAACATTTAGACTTTGTAATCATTGATACAGCAGGTCGATTACACATCGATGAAGCATTGATGAACGAATTAAAAGAAGTAAAAGACATTGCTAAACCAAACGAAATTATGTTAGTTGTCGATTCAATGACGGGTCAAGATGCTGTCAATGTTGCAGAATCTTTTGACGATCAACTTGATGTCACAGGTGTTACCTTAACTAAATTAGATGGTGATACACGTGGTGGTGCAGCTTTATCTATTCGTTCGGTGACAAAAAAACCAATTAAATTTGTTGGTATGAGTGAAAAGTTAGATGGTTTAGAGCTATTCCATCCTGAACGTATGGCATCACGTATTTTAGGTATGGGTGATGTGTTAAGTTTAATTGAAAAAGCGCAACAAGATGTGGATCAAGAAAAAGCAAAAGATTTAGAGAAAAAGATGCGTGAGTCATCATTTACTTTAGATGATTTTTTAGAACAACTTGATCAGGTGAAAAATTTAGGGCCGCTGGATGATATTATGAAAATGATTCCAGGTATGAATAAAATGAAAGGTCTAGATAAGCTTAATATGAGTGAAAAGCAAATTGATCATATTAAAGCGATTATCCAGTCAATGACGCCGGCTGAAAGAAACAATCCAGACACATTGAATGTATCACGTAAAAAGCGTATTGCTAAAGGTTCTGGTCGTTCATTACAAGAAGTCAATCGTTTGATGAAACAATTTAACGATATGAAGAAAATGATGAAACAATTCACTGGTGGCGGTAAAGGTAAAAAAGGTAAACGCAATCAAATGCAAAATATGTTAAAAGGTATGAATTTACCGTTTTAATTATTAATATAAACACCAATCTTTATTTCAACTTAAGGTTGGTGTTTTTGCATTAATAATATTGTAATTAAAGTTATTTAGAGGGACATGTACAGTTGTAGTAGTACCGTTCATGTGAATATAATGTTTAATTATATCATTTTGTATAACTTGGTAGTAAATGCATTCAGGAAAAGTATTAAGCGTTTCATCGAGCTAATTTAATTTTTCTAGATTTTGGGATAAAATATTCAATAAATTTCTAGGTAAAGAAAAAACTCTTTACAAACATTCATACACCTGTTAATATTATTTCTTGTAGAAAATAAAAATTAAAACATGACTTAAAGGAGATTTTATAAATGGCAGTTAAAATTCGTTTAACACGTTTAGGTTCAAAAAGAAATCCATTCTATCGTATCGTAGTAGCAGATGCTCGTTCTCCACGTGACGGACGTATCATCGAACAAATCGGTACTTATAACCCAACGAGCGCTAATGCTCCAGAAATTAAAGTTGACGAAGCGTTAGCTTTAAAATGGTTAAATGATGGTGCGAAACCAACTGATACAGTTCACAATATCTTATCAAAAGAAGGTATTATGAAAAAATTTGACGAACAAAAGAAAGCTAAGTAATTTAGCGTAAAATTGTTCTAACAATAAGAATAACTCGTTTACACTGACAGTTTTTACTCAATGATACGTTGGGAATATCACATGTTAGTAATATAGAACGTATTGGGTACCATAATGGTGCCCTTTTTCTTTGAATTATTTTCAATTAAAATAGAAGTGTTCAAAGCATAGAGTTGGAGGTAATAGAATGAGAGTTGAAGTTGGTCAAATTGTTAACACACATGGTATTAAAGGTGAAATTAAAGTAAAATCCAATTCAGACTTTACAGACGTTCGTTTTCAACCCGGTCAAGTGCTGACAGTTGTGCATAACAATAACGACCTTGAATATACTGTTAAGTCACATAGAGTGCATAAAGGGCTTCATATGCTCACATTTGAAGGTATTAATAATATTAATGATATTGAGCATTTAAAAGGGAGTTCTATTTATCAAGAGCGTGACCATGAAGATATCGTACTTGAGGAAAATGAATTTTATTATTCAGATATTATAGGATGTACAGTTTTTGATGATCAAGAAACACCAATAGGTCGTGTAATTAATATATTTGAAACAGGTGCGAATGATGTGTGGGTGATTAAAGGATCTAAAGAATATTTGATTCCTTATATTGCTGATGTTGTAAAAGAAGTGGATATTGAAAATAAAAAAATTATCATCACGCCAATGGAAGGATTGTTGGATTAATGAAAATTGATTATTTAACTTTATTTCCTGAAATGTTTGATGGTGTTTTAAATCATTCAATTATGAAACGTGCCCAAGAAAACAATAAATTACAAATCAATACGGTTAATTTTAGAGATTATGCAATTAACAAGCACAACCAAGTAGATGATTATCCGTATGGTGGCGGACAAGGTATGGTGTTAAAGCCTGAACCTGTATTTAATGCGATGGAAGACTTAGATGTCACAAAGCAAACACGCGTTATTTTAATGTGTCCACAAGGCGAGCCATTTTCACATCAGAAAGCTGTTGAATTAAGCAAGGCTGACCACATGGTTTTCATATGCGGACATTATGAAGGTTACGATGAACGTATCCGAACACATCTTGTCACAGATGAAATATCAATGGGTGACTATGTTTTAACAGGTGGAGAATTGCCAGCGATGACCATGACTGATGCTATTGTTAGACTGATTCCAGGTGTTTTAGGTAATGAGCAGTCACATCAAGATGATTCATTTTCTGATGGGTTATTAGAGTTTCCGCAATATACACGTCCGCGTGAATTTAAGGGTCTAACAGTTCCAGATGTTTTATTGTCTGGAAATCATGCCAATATTGATGCATGGAGACATGAGCAAAAGTTGATCCGCACATATAATAAAAGACCTGACTTAATTGAAAAATATCCATTAACTAATGCAGATAAGCAAATATTAGAAAGATATAAAATAGGATTGAAAAAAGGTTAGTATTGTGCTAACATAATCTGAGTGTGGAAACACAAAAATCACTATGATCCGCTGCTATATATTTGTCGAGGCAAGAACATAGGTTGAAGAGGAGAATTTATAATGACAAATCACAAATTAATCGAAGCAGTAACTAAATCACAATTACGTACAGACTTACCAAGTTTCCGTCCTGGTGATACTTTACGTGTACACGTACGTATTATTGAGGGTACTCGTGAGCGTATCCAAGTATTCGAAGGCGTTGTAATTAAACGTCGTGGCGGTGGCGTTTCTGAAACGTTTACAGTTCGTAAAATTTCATCAGGTGTTGGCGTGGAACGTACATTCCCATTACACACACCAAAAATTGAAAAAATCGAAGTTAAACGTCGTGGTAAAGTACGTCGTGCTAAATTATATTACTTACGTAGTTTACGTGGTAAAGCTGCTAGAATCCAAGAAATTCGTTAATCAGCATTTAAACAAAGCTATGTATGAGTCATATTCGACTCAAACAACAAAGCCATCTAGGTCACTTTTATGGAGTGATATAGATGGCTTTTTTTGCTGTTTAGTTAATGTAAAGTTGATAATGTAATTGTTTTTCCCTTCTTTATTCATAACGTGTTTGCTCAAAATGGTTATATAAACATGAGGCTGGGACATTAATCAATGTTCTATGCTCTACGAAGTTATATTGGCAGTAGTTGACTGAACGAAAATGCGCTTGTAACAAGCTTTTTTCAATTCTAGTCAGGGGCTCCAACATAGAAGCTGACGAAAAGTCAGCTTACAATAATGTGCAAGTTGGCGGGGCCCCAACATAGAAGCTGACGAAAAGTCAGCTTACAATAATGTGCAAGTTGGGGTGGGACGACGAAATAAATTTTGCGAAAATATCATTTCTGTTCCACTCCCATTAAATATATGCGTAGCAACATTATTTTTGTCTTGCCCATCTCGTGAAAATAATACTACATATAATGCCAAATACAGTAATTGTTATAAGTAAATAATAGTATGGTGGGGTATAGCTCAATTGAATCTTTGTTATATTTTTAGGTGCTTTAATGCCGGTCATAACACCATTTACTTTTTCAACTTTAAGACTTTGATCACCTGATGTCGCTTCCATACCTTGATTATATGCTGTTGGCAAAACAATATACCCAGATGAATTTTTATTTTTAGTAATAGTATAACCTTGCTTTGTCTTACTAACTTTGACAGCCTCTAATGAATTTGAAGCGTCTTTAAGCGTGGTATAATCTTCGCCGTATATCCCTTTTAAATTTACACGATACTTACCTTTAGGCAATGATAATCTAATCCTATCTGAAGCTTTAATGCGTATCGTTACGGGTTTTACAAAGCGTCGATATTTATAAGTGAGTTTATTTCTTTCTTGTGTATATTCATTCACTTTAACATCATGAGCTTTATCCGGCGAAAGTAATTCTAAATCCATTTCAAAATACAAATCTTTAAATTGATTAGAAACTGATCTTGGCAACTGTACAGTTAGACCACCATTATTTTGTTTAACTTGTAATAAATGTTTTGTAGGAGATTGCCAGGCTGCACTATTTAATTTAATTGTTGAATCTGATAGTAAATTTTTATTGGCTTTAAAATGTGTATTAACATCTTTAGTATTGTTAGAAACAATCCCTTGCAACATTGCTTGTTCTTTATCTAATGGAGATTTTAATTCTTTATTGGAAAAGACCTTATTTGTAATATGTGCACTTGGATAATGGATGGTATTTTTAGAATGAATCCAACGAACTTTATTGTCTTTGTGTTCAGAGTTAATTTTAAATCCATATGGTAAGTTGTCATCATGATTCACTCTAATTCGATCATTAACATTCCAAAGTGATAGTAAATTTTGACGATTGCCAAGTAATCTATAAGTGCTGTTTTTATCAATTGGCATATTAATTTGGAGTGTCTTGTCATAATATTTTAAAATGTCTCCATTAAAAATACTAGAATATAATGAAATGCCATTATAATGATATATAAATGGTGAATTTAATGCATAGTCTGACATATAATCAATGCGATTAAATGGGCCTGTTGCATTTTGATTTATCTTTTTTATAAGCTGGTTTACATAGTTACTATGGTAATCATGTTGTTTCAACGTTGATAATGATTGTTGATAAGGTTTGATTGCCATATTTTTGTTGTTATCTAAAATGACGATTTGTTGAATCATAACGATTAATACTAATATTGCAACGGTTAATTTTTTATAACGCCATAAACTAAATTTTAAAATAACGGCAAGCACCATTAGCAGGATAATACCTACTATAAGTGCGAGTGGGTGTGTCGGTGATAGTAATACATAAAGTAATGCGATGATGCTTACTGGTATTGTTCTGATTAAATAATATTTCATATTTAATGTTGATAAATGTTGAATAAACAATCCGCAAAGAGCACTTGATGATAGTGCTAAGATATACACCCAACGCCTTTCTGGAAATGAAAAACCATTAAAAGCACTGTCGAAATACTGTGATAATGAACCAATAAATAATACCCATGTTACTATTGCGAAAAGTCTATAAAAGTAAAAACGATACAGTTTGAATGACAATAATGCAACGATAGTAAGAATTGAAATCGTAATGAAAAATCCATCGCTAAAGAAAAAATAATGATAATCAAGTGGTGTCAAAATCGGTATATCAACATTGGGATTTTGCTTTCTGTCATTTTCCAAAAACGCAGAAATGCCAGTGAATAAACCAAATACACTTGATAACACACTCAAAACTGTAGCA
This sequence comes from Staphylococcus sp. GDB20D11A, assembly GCF_016893255.1. NCBI lineage: Bacteria > Bacillati > Bacillota > Bacilli > Caryophanales > Staphylococcaceae > Staphylococcus > Staphylococcus sp. GDB20D11A. Next base: position 213,266 of record NZ_JAFEPJ010000018.1, on the reverse strand, counting down.
GATATGACGCAAATTAATTTTTGTGTTCTAGAGACAATGTCATATTTGTATGTGAAAATGAGTCGATATAAATAGTAGCAACCTATAATAATAGCTTGATAATAACTGAAATAAAAATTGCTGAATAGTGTTAGGGCTATCGCAACAATGAAAATACCGATTTTGCGTTGTTGAAAATATCTTTCCAAACCAAGAATCGATAATGGCAATAAATATAATAAATTTCCATAAAATGACCAAGTAAAATTAAAGTATATAACGACAGTTGACATGCCGTATAAAATCGTAGCGATCATATTTGTTGAGCGTTTAAAGTGTAATATTTTAAATAAGTAGAAGGTCACGACAAATGTTATGATAGCTCGTATCATAGCCATAATAAGTTGGTTTGTCGGCCAAAAATGTATTGTTGTCGGATTAAATATACCAACAGTTTCTCCTATTTTAATAAATAGAAAATTTAGCCACATTAAAGGTGACAGCGAATAATAATATGATAGTCCTTTCATATAATCGCCACCTAATCCAAACGATGCATCATATAAACTAGAAAAACTACTTAGATGCTCATATAAATACATTTGAAATGGCATCATTTGACGGAATCCATCTCCAGCCCCACTAAAAACAGTACCATTCACAATATATTCATAGATATGAGTAGAAAATAAAATAAGCGTTAATATTACGCTCATGAAAGTTATGACCAAGAATTGTTTGACGTTTGAATTTAACCATTTTTTTAACACAACATTATCCTCAACTTTCAAATTTAAAATTAAGTTTAACTGAAACTAAAGTTAATGAGGTTCTCGATAGGTAAAGACAAAGATGACTGTGGAACAGATACCTTATCATAGTTACTTAAACTTTGGATTATTTTTAGTTTATCATTAAACAAATATATTGAATAATAAAAATGTCATACTGTATTAATTGAATATCACCTAATAAGCAGCTTAGATTTATTAAATGAAAATTTTTAATTATAGAAAACTTGGATTAATCACTTATACCTTAATCTAAAGCATTGTTAAGAAGTGTGACAATGTTAAAATAAATATAGTTGAATTAATGAATTTGTTCTATAATTAACAAGTTATAGATTTTAATAATGAGAAAAGAATTGACGAAAGTAAGGTGAATTGAATGGTTATTCAATGGTATCCAGGACATATGGCGAAAGCCAAAAGAGAAGTAAGTGAACAATTAAAAAAAGTAGATGTAGTGTTTGAACTAGTAGATGCAAGAATTCCATATAGTTCAAGAAACCCTATGATAGATGAAGTTATTAACCAAAAACCACGTGTTGTTATATTAAATAAAAAAGATATGTCTAATTTAAATGAGATGTCAAAATGGGAACAATTTTTTATTGATAAAGGATACTATCCTGTATCAGTGGATGCTAAGCACGGTAAAAATTTAAAGAAAGTGGAAGCTGCAGCAATTAAGGCGACTGCTGAAAAATTTGAACGCGAAAAAGCGAAAGGACTTAAACCTAGAGCGATAAGAGCAATGATTGTTGGAATTCCAAATGTTGGTAAATCCACATTAATAAATAAACTGGCAAAGCGTAGTATTGCACAGACTGGTAATAAACCAGGTGTGACCAAACAACAACAATGGATTAAGGTTGGTAATGCATTACAACTATTAGACACACCAGGGATACTTTGGCCTAAATTTGAAGATGAAGAAGTAGGTAAGAAGTTGAGTTTAACAGGTGCGATAAAAGATAGTATTGTGCACTTAGATGAAGTTGCCATCTATGGTTTAAACTTTTTAATTCAAAATGATTTAGCGCGCTTAAAAGCACATTATAAAATCGAAGTTCCTGAAGATGCAGAAATCATAGCGTGGTTTGATGCGATAGGGAAAAAACGTGGCTTAATTCGACGTGGTAATGAAATTGATTACGAAGCAGTCATTGAACTGATTATTTATGATATTCGAAATGCTAAAATAGGAAATTATTGTTTTGATATTTTTAAAGATATGACTGAGGAATTAGCAAATGACGCTAACAATTAAAGAAGTAACGCAGTTGATTAATGCGGTTAATACAATAGAAGAATTAGAAAATCATGAATGCTTTTTAGATGAGCGAAAAGGTGTACAAAATGCCATAGCCAGACGAAGAAAAGCGTTAGAAAAAGAACAAGCTTTAAAAGAAAAATATGCTGAAATGACTTACTTTGAAAATGAAATATTAAAAGAGAATCCCAATGCTATTATTTGTGGTATTGATGAAGTTGGAAGAGGACCTTTAGCAGGTCCAGTCGTTGCATGCGCAACAATTTTAAATTCAAATCACAATTATTTGGGCCTTGATGACTCGAAAAAAGTACCTGTTACGAAACGTCTAGAATTAAATGAAGCACTAAAAAATGAAGTTACTGCTTATGCATATGGTATCGCGACAGCTGAAGAAATAGATGAATTTAATATTTATAAAGCTACTCAAATCGCCATGCAGCGAGCTATTGATGGATTATCAGTACAACCAACGCATTTATTGATAGACGCGATGACGCTTGATAATGCACTGCCTCAAGTATCTTTAATCAAGGGTGATGCAAGAAGTGTATCTATTGCAGCTGCAAGTATCATGGCAAAGGTTTTTCGTGATGATTATATGACACAGTTATCTAAAGATTATCCTGAATATGGTTTTGAAAAAAATGCGGGTTACGGTACCAAACAACATTTACTAGCAATCGATGATATTGGCATTATGAAAGAGCATAGAAAAAGCTTTGAACCTATAAAATCGTTACTGTAAATCGTAAAATTCAATTAAATGATAAAAAAGTAGCATTTAAGTTTACAATAGCGCTTACATTTTTTATAATTGTAAGGGAACTTAACCTAAGTAACAGGAGGATGGAAGATGAATATCCACGAGTATCAAGGTAAAGAAATATTTCGTTCAATGGGCGTTGCAGTTCCAGAAGGACGAGTAGCATTTACTGCTGAAGAAGCGGTGGAGAAAGCAAAAGAATTAAATTCTGATGTATATGTTGTAAAAGCACAAATTCATGCTGGAGGTAGAGGTAAAGCAGGCGGAGTAAAAATTGCTAAATCTTTATCTGAGGTAGAAACATATGCAAAAGAATTATTAGGGAAAACTTTGGTGACACATCAAACTGGTCCAGAAGGTAAAGAAATTAAGCGTTTATATATCGAAGAAGGTTGTACTATTCAAAAAGAATATTACGTTGGATTCGTTATTGATCGTGCGACTGACCAAGTAACATTGATGGCGTCTGAAGAAGGGGGCACTGAGATTGAAGAAGTTGCTGCGAAGACTCCTGAAAAAATCTTCAAAGAAACTATCGATCCAGTAATCGGACTTTCACCATTCCAAGCAAGACGAATTGCGTTTAATATTAATATTCCTAAAGAATCTGTTAACAAAGCTGCTAAATTCTTATTAGCACTTTATAATGTATTCATTGAAAAAGATTGTTCAATCGTAGAAATCAACCCATTAGTTACAACAGCTGATGGTGATGTATTGGCATTAGATGCTAAAATTAATTTTGATGATAATGCATTATTCAGACATAAAGATGTTGTAGAATTACGTGATTTAGAAGAAGAAGATCCAAAAGAGATTGAAGCGTCTAAACATGATTTATCATACATTGCATTAGATGGTGACATCGGATGTATGGTTAATGGTGCAGGTTTAGCCATGGCAACAATGGATACGATTAATCATTTCGGTGGAAACCCAGCCAATTTCTTAGATGCAGGCGGAAGCGCTACTAGAGAAAAAGTAACTGAAGCATTTAAAATCATTTTAGGTGATGAAAATGTTAAAGGTATTTTTGTAAACATTTTCGGTGGCATTATGAAATGTGATGTTATCGCAGAAGGTATCGTTGAAGCTGTAAAAGAAGTAGATTTAACTTTACCACTAGTTGTACGCTTAGAAGGTACAAATGTTGAGTTAGGTAAAGAAATCTTAAAAGACTCAGGATTAGCAATTGAACCAGCAGCAACAATGGCTGAAGGTGCACAAAAAATTGTTAAACTAGTCAAAGAAGCATAAGGAAAGGATGGGAGCACTAAGATGAGTGTATTTATAGATAAGAATACTAAAGTAATGGTACAAGGTATTACAGGGTCTACTGCCCTTTTCCATACAAAACAAATGCTTGATTATGGTACGAAAATAGTAGCAGGTGTGACGCCTGGTAAAGGTGGTCAAGTTGTTGAAGGCGTTCCTGTTTTCAACACTGTTGAAGAAGCTAAAAATGAAACTGGGGCAACGGTTTCAGTCATTTACGTTCCAGCACCATTTGCTGCAGACTCAATTTTAGAAGCAGCTGATGCAGACTTAGATATGGTTATTTGTATCACTGAACATATTCCTGTATTAGACATGGTTAAAGTTAAACGCTACTTACAAGGTAGAAAAACACGTTTAGTTGGTCCAAACTGTCCAGGTGTGATTACAGCAGATGAATGTAAAATTGGTATTATGCCTGGCTATATTCACAAAAAAGGTCATGTTGGTGTAGTATCACGTTCAGGTACACTAACATATGAAGCAGTGCACCAATTGACTGAAGAAGGTATTGGTCAAACTACAGCTGTTGGTATTGGTGGAGACCCAGTCAACGGAACAAACTTTATTGATGTTTTAAAAGCATTCAATGAAGATGACGAAACGAAAGCAGTTGTTATGATTGGTGAAATCGGTGGTACAGCTGAAGAAGAAGCAGCTGAATGGATTAAAGCGAATATGACAAAACCAGTTGTAGGCTTTATCGGTGGACAAACAGCACCTCCTGGAAAACGTATGGGACATGCTGGTGCAATCATTTCAGGTGGTAAAGGTACTGCTGAAGAGAAAATTAAAACATTAAATAGTTGTGGTGTGAAAACAGCGGCAACACCTTCAGAAATTGGTTCAACATTAATTGAAGCTGCTAAAGAAGCAGGTATTTATGAATCATTATTAACAGTTAATAAATAAAGTTAAAAGATGATATAAATGGCTATAGCCCATTCCGTACTTTATAAAAGTATCGGAAATGGGCTATTTGTCGTGCGATGAATTTTAGTACACTTTTCATATTTCGGAAAGGCAAGTTAATTATTTTACCTCCTTCAATAGCTTTATATAACAAAGCAAATTTTTATTAAAATATATAGTGCGCTATGTTATAATAACGATATATTAAAGTGGGTTTATTGTATAATGAATAAACAACAAAGTAAAGTACGCTATTCAATTAGAAAAGTTAGTATTGGAACATTTTTAAATGGTGATTATGATGGAAAATTAATGAAGTTCCAAAGTTTAGATCAAAACTGGAATAATGGTGGATGGCGTAAAGCAGAGGTTGCACATAAAGTTGTTCATAATTATGAAAATGATATGATTTTTATTAGACCATTTAAAAAAGCATAATTTAAATCGAAGGCAGGACATTGAAATATGAAATTTTCAACTTTAAGTGAAGAAGAATTTACCAACTACACCAAAAAGCACTTCAAACATTATACACAGTCTATAGAATTATATAATTATAGAAATAAAATAAATCATGAAGCACATATTGTGGGAGTGAAGGATGATAAAAATGAAGTTATAGCTGCATGTTTATTAACAGAGGCACGTATTTTTAAATTCTACAAATATTTCTACTCTCATAGAGGTCCTTTACTTGATTATTTCGATGCTAAATTAGTTTGTTACTTTTTTAAAGAATTATCTAAATTCATTTATAAAAATAGAGGAGTATTTATTCTTGTTGACCCATATTTAATAGAGAATTTAAGAGATGCAAACGGTAGGATAATAAAGAATTATAATAATTCAGTGATAGTAAAGATGCTAGGAAAAATTGGGTATCTCCATCAAGGTTATACAACAGGATATTCAAATAAAAGCCAAATTAGGTGGATTTCTGTATTGGATTTAAAAGATAAAGATGAGAATCAACTTTTAAAAGAAATGGAATACCAAACTAGAAGAAATATAAAAAAGACTATTGAGATTGGTGTTAAGGTTGAAGATTTATCTATTGAAGAAACAAATCGATTTTATAAATTGTTTCAAATGGCTGAAGAAAAACATGGTTTTCATTTCATGAATGAAGATTATTTTAAACGAATGCAAGAAATATATAAAGATAAGGCAATGTTAAAGATAGCTTGTATAGATCTTAATGAATATCAAGATAAATTAAAAATACAATTATTGAAAATCGAAAATGAAATGATGACTGTGAACAGAGCATTAAATGAAAATCCAAATTCTAAAAAGAATAAATCAAAATTAAATCAGTTAAATATGCAATTATCTAGTATTAATAATAGAATTAGTAAAACCGAAGAACTAATATTAGAAGATGGACCTGTTTTGGATTTAGCTGCTGCTTTATTTATATGTACTGATGATGAAGTTTATTATCTATCAAGTGGATCAAATCCTAAATATAATCAGTATATGGGAGCATATCATCTACAATGGCATATGATAAAATATGCAAAATCACATAATATTAATAGGTATAATTTTTATGGAATAACAGGCGTCTTTAGTAATGAGGCGGATGATTTTGGTGTACAACAATTTAAAAAAGGTTTTAATGCACATGTTGAAGAATTAATTGGTGATTTCATCAAACCAGTAAGACCAATTCTATATAAATTTGCAAAACTTATTTATAAGGTTTGATTATAAAGTATGTTGGAAATTGAAATTTAAAATTCTTTCCAACATACTTTTCACTTTTTAAGTCGGTATTTTACTCCTTAAAATAACATTACATCGACAATGTTTTTGTATTAGAAATGTAAAACAAAAATAGAATATGATTTTGTATGATTAAAAAAAGGAGTTGATTTATTGATTAGACTATTTTTGCTTAAGTTATACTGGGCACACTTTTCGACTAAACAAATTCATCAATTTTTAATGGCATATCCTAATGTAATTAAAGAGGGGGGCAGAAAAAAAGATAGTTATTTATGTGAATGGGTGAATAGGGAAGAAAATGTTCATTTATTACGTAAATACTATGCTTTTATAAAACTTGATCATAACGACATTATTAAAGAACTGCAGAAATTAAAAGTAAGTTACATTACATATATGGATACTGAATACCCAGTGCTATTAAAAGAAATATATCAATTTCCATTACTTCTTTTCTATAAAGGGAACATCAAATTAATAAATAATATGCATCATTTGGCAGTAGTAGGTGCAAGAGATTCTACGAGTTATACCCAACAGTCTTTAGAATTTTTATTATCAAATGATAAAAGCAAATATTTAACAATTGTTTCCGGCCTTGCTCAAGGAGCTGATGCAATGGCACATCAAATAGCTTTAAAATACAATCTCCCTACAATAGCAGTTTTAGCCTTTGGCCATCAAACACATTATCCCAAAAGTACATTAGCATTAAGAAATAAAATAGAAGAAAAAGGTTTAGTTATATCCGAATATCCGCCACATACACCAATTGCTAAATATAGATTTCCTGAGCGTAATAGAATTATCAGCGGTTTGTCAAAAGGGGTTTTAATTACTGAGGCTAAGGAACAAAGTGGCAGTCACATCACGATAGATTTTGCATTAGAGCAAAATAGAAATGTTTATGTTTTACCTGGATCTATGTTTAATCCTATGACAAAAGGTAATTTATTACGTATCCAAGAAGGAGCTAAGGTAGTATTAAACGCTAATGATATATTTGAAGACTACTATATTTAAAACTAAAAATAACGAGTTGCTTCATATTTCTTTTGTTACCCTTTGTAATTTATTTTTTAATAAAATCTATAAAAAATAGACAGGGAAAATGATTTGTTTAGATATAAAACGTTGACAAAAGCAAAATTAAGCGTTTATCATTTATCTTTAGTAATTAGATTAGCGAGGGGGAAATGACATTGGCAGATAATTTAGTCATTGTTGAATCGCCTGCAAAAGCAAAAACCATTGAAAAGTATTTAGGTAAGAAATATAAAGTTATAGCTTCAATGGGACACGTCAGAGACTTACCAAGAAGTCAAATGGGTGTCGACACTGAAGATAATTACGAACCAAAATATATAACAATACGCGGAAAAGGTCCTGTTGTAAAAGAATTGAAAAAACATGCAAAAAAAGCGAAAAACGTCTTTCTCGCAAGTGACCCCGACCGTGAAGGTGAAGCAATTGCTTGGCATTTATCAAAAATTTTAGAGCTTGAAGATTCTAAAGAAAATCGCGTTGTTTTCAACGAAATAACTAAAGACGCTGTTAAAGAAAGTTTTAAAAATCCTAGAGAAATTGAAATGAACTTAGTCGATGCACAACAAGCGCGTCGAATATTAGATAGATTAGTTGGCTATAACATCTCGCCAGTTCTTTGGAAAAAAGTAAAAAAAGGGTTGTCAGCGGGTCGAGTTCAATCTGTTGCACTTCGTTTAGTCATTGACCGTGAAAATGAAATTCGAAACTTTAAACCAGAAGAATATTGGACTATTGAAGGAGAATTTAGATACAAAAAATCAAAATTCAATGCTAAATTCCTTCATTATAAAAATAAACCATTTAAACTAAAAACGAAAAAAGATGTTGAGAAAATTACAGCTGCATTAGATGGAGATCAATTCGAAATTACAAACGTGACTAAAAAAGAAAAAACGCGTAATCCAGCAAATCCATTTACAACTTCTACATTACAACAAGAGGCGGCACGTAAATTAAACTTTAAAGCTAGAAAAACAATGATGGTCGCACAACAATTATATGAAGGTATAGATTTGAAAAAACAAGGTACGATTGGTTTAATAACATATATGAGAACTGATTCTACACGTATTTCAGATACTGCCAAAGCTGAAGCAAAACAGTATATAACTGATAAATACGGTGAATCTTACACTTCTAAACGTAAATCATCAGGGAAACAAGGTGACCAAGATGCCCATGAGGCTATTAGACCTTCAAGTACTATGCGTACGCCAGATGATATGAAGTCATTTTTGACGAAAGACCAATATCGATTATACAAATTAATTTGGGAACGATTTGTTGCTAGTCAAATGGCTCCAGCAATACTTGATACAGTCTCATTAGATATAACACAAGGTGACATTAAATTTAGAGCGAATGGTCAAACAATCAAGTTTAAAGGATTTATGACACTTTATGTTGAAACTAAAGATGATAGTGATAGCGAAAAGGAAAATAAACTGCCTAAATTAGAGCGAGGTGATAAAGTCACAGCAACTCAAATTGAACCAGCTCAACACTATACACAACCACCTCCAAGATATACTGAGGCGAGATTAGTAAAAACATTAGAAGAATTGAAAATTGGGCGACCATCAACTTATGCACCGACAATAGATACGATTCAAAAGCGTAACTATGTCAAATTAGAAAGTAAGCGTTTTGTACCTACTGAGTTGGGAGAAATAGTTCATGAACAAGTGAAAGAATACTTCCCAGAGATTATTGATGTGGAATTCACAGTGAATATGGAAACGTTACTTGATAAGATTGCAGAAGGCGACATTACATGGAGAAAAGTAATCGACGGTTTCTTTAGTAGCTTTAAACAAGATGTTGAACGTGCTGAAGAAGAGATGGAAAAGATTGAAATCAAAGATGAGCCAGCCGGTGAAGACTGTGAAGTTTGTGGTTCTCCTATGGTTATAAAAATGGGACGCTATGGTAAGTTTATGGCTTGCTCAAACTTCCCGGATTGTCGTAATACAAAAGCGATAGTTAAATCTATTGGTGTTAAATGTCCAAAATGTAATGATGGCGACGTCGTAGAAAGAAAATCTAAAAAGAATCGTGTCTTTTATGGATGTTCGAAATATCCTGAATGCGACTTTATCTCTTGGGATAAGCCGATTGGAAGAGATTGTCCAAAATGTAACCAATATCTTGTTGAAAATAAAAAAGGCAAGACAACACAAGTAATATGTTCAAATTGCGATTATAAAGAGGCGGCGCAGAAATAATATTTTTATTTCCTAGAGACATTTTAAGAATGTTAAATAGAATCATTAGTGAATCTTATTTTAAAGATAGTAATGGATTAATCTAAATAAGTGCGGATAATATAAACATAACAACATAATTAAAAGACATAAATGACAATAAAAGGAGTATAGAAATGACTCAAACTGTAAATGTAATAGGTGCTGGTCTTGCCGGTTCAGAAGCGGCATATCAATTAGCTGAAAGAGGAATTAAAGTTAATCTAATAGAGATGAGACCTGTTAAACAAACACCAGCGCACCATACTGATAAATTTGCGGAACTTGTATGTTCCAATTCATTACGCGGAAATGCTTTAACTAATGGTGTGGGTGTTTTAAAAGAAGAAATGAGAAGATTGAATTCTATAATTATTGAAGCGGCTGATAAGGCACGAGTTCCAGCTGGCGGTGCATTAGCAGTTGATAGACACGATTTTTCAGGTTATATTACTGAAACACTCAAAAATCATGAAAATATCACAGTTATTAATGAAGAAATTAATGCCATTCCAGATGGATACACAATTATCGCAACAGGACCACTTACTACAGAAACGCTTGCTCAAGAAATAGTGGACATTACTGGTAAAGATCAACTTTATTTCTATGATGCAGCTGCTCCAATTATTGAAAAAGAATCTATTGATATGGATAAAGTTTACTTAAAGTCCCGTTATGATAAAGGTGAAGCTGCATATTTAAACTGTCCTATGACTGAGGATGAATTTAATCGCTTTTATGATGCAGTATTAGAAGCTGAAGTTGCGCCTGTAAATTCATTTGAAAAAGAAAAATATTTCGAGGGTTGTATGCCTTTTGAAGTAATGGCAGAACGCGGACGCAAGACATTACTATTTGGACCAATGAAACCAGTAGGATTAGAAGATCCAAAGACGGGGAAACGTCCTTATGCAGTGGTTCAATTAAGACAAGATGACGCTGCTGGCACACTCTACAATATTGTTGGCTTCCAAACGCATTTAAAATGGGGAGCTCAAAAAGAAGTTATTAAATTAATTCCAGGTTTAGAAAATGTTGATATTGTTAGATATGGTGTGATGCATAGAAATACCTTCATTAACTCACCGGACGTATTAAACGAGAAATATGAATTGATTTCACAACCAAACATACAGTTTGCGGGACAAATGACTGGTGTTGAAGGTTATGTAGAAAGCGCAGCTAGCGGCTTAGTTGCAGGCATCAATCTTGCGCATAAAATATTAGGCAAAGGTGAGGTAGTATTTCCGAGAGAAACTATGATTGGAAGTATGGCTTACTATATTTCTCATGCTAAAAACAATAAGAATTTCCAACCTATGAATGCTAACTTCGGGTTATTACCATCTTTAGAAACTAGAATTAAAGATAAAAAAGAACGCTATGAAGCACAAGCTAATAGAGCTTTGGATTACTTAGAAAATTTCAAAAAAACTTTATAAAATAGTTAGAAAGACTAGATATGCTATTCATTCTTAAGTCATCAACGAGTAAGTAATGACTTTCTAAATGGAAAATACTTATCCTAGTCTTTTTAATTTTGGAATTGTTACGTATTTCTGACAATTGAGAATTCGTATTCAAAAAATATCTAAATAAATAACACGCAATAAGTTGATTGATGTAACATGTAAGAGAATGTTTTAAATAAACTTTATTTAAAAGACAATGAAATAATAAATGGCAAGGCTATTAATAAAGACTTTTAATAATTAATTTAAAAAAGAGGTATTCTAATTAACAGGTTTTCCGATTAGTTACAATTATTTAATTCTCAAAAGATTTAGAATTGATTATCAAATTACTGTAAGCCCTTTGCTGTATATGCTACAATTCTTATTGATGGAGGGTAAATGTATTGAATCATATTCAAGAAGCGTTTTTAAATACATTGAAAGTTGAACGGAATTTTTCGGAACACACATTGAAATCATATCAAGATGACTTAATTCAGTTTAATCAATTTTTAGAACAAGAACATTTACAGTTGAATACTTTTGAATACAGAGATGCTAGAAATTATTTGAGCTATTTATATTCAAATCATTTGAAAAGAACATCTGTTTCTCGTAAAATCTCAACGTTAAGAACTTTCTATGAATATTGGATGACGCTTGATGAGAACATTATTAATCCATTTGTTCAATTAGTACATCCGAAAAAAGAAAAATATCTTCCGCAATTCTTTTACGAAGAAGAAATGGAAGCGTTATTTAAAACTGTAGAAGAGGACACTTCAAAAAGTTTACGGGATCGAGTTATTCTTGAATTGTTATATGCTACAGGCATCCGTGTTTCGGAATTAGTTAATATTAAAAAACAAGATATAGATTTTTACGCGAATGGTGTTACCGTATTAGGAAAAGGGAGCAAAGAGCGTTTTGTACCGTTTGGTGCTTATTGTAGACAAAGCATCGAAAATTATTTAGAACATTTCAAACCAATTCAGTCATGCAATCATGATTTTCTTATTGTAAATATGAAGGGTGAAGCAATCACTGAACGCGGTGTACGATATGTTTTAAATGATATTGTTAAACGAACAGCAGGCGTAAGTGAGATTCATCCCCACAAGCTCAGACATACATTTGCAACGCATTTATTGAATCAAGGTGCAGATCTAAGAACAGTACAATCGTTATTAGGTCATGTTAATTTGTCAACAACTGGTAAATATACACACGTATCTAACCAACAATTAAGAAAAGTGTATCTAAATGCACATCCTCGAGCGAAAAAGGAGAATGAAACATGAGTAATACAACATTACATGCAACAACAATTTATGCTGTAAGACATAATGGGAAAGCAGCTATGGCTGGAGATGGGCAAGTAACGCTTGGTCAACAAGTCATCATGAAACAAACGGCAAGAAAAGTGCGACGTTTATATGAAGGTAAAGTGTTAGCTGGTTTCGCAGGTAGTGTAGCAGATGCGTTTACGTTATTTGAAAAATTCGAAACAAAATTACAACAGTTTAGTGGTAACTTAGAAAGAGCTGCTGTTGAATTGGCACAAGAATGGCGAGGCGATAAACAATTACGTCAATTAGAAGCTATGCTAATTGTAATGGATAAAGATGCTATTTTAGTTGTCAGTGGAACTGGCGAAGTTATTGCCCCAGATGATGACCTTATCGCTATTGGATCAGGAGGCAACTACGCATTAAGCGCAGGACGTGCATTGAAGCGCCATGCATCGCATTTGTCTGCTGAAGAAATGGCATATGAGAGCTTGAAAGTAGCGGCTGATATTTGTGTCTTTACCAACGATAATATTGTTGTCGAAACACTATAATAATCAGAGCACGATAAATAATTACGAGCAATTAATTTTAGTTAAAAGACGGAGGAATGAAATTAATGGATACAGCTGGAATAAGATTAACTCCAAAAGAAATCGTATCTAAATTAAATGAATACATCGTTGGACAAAATGATGCTAAACGTAAAGTGGCAATTGCCCTACGTAATCGATACAGAAGAAGTTTATTAGATGAGGAATCAAAGCAAGAAATTTCACCTAAAAATATTTTGATGATTGGACCAACCGGCGTTGGTAAAACTGAAATTGCAAGAAGAATGGCCAAAGTTGTCGGCGCGCCATTTATAAAAGTAGAAGCTACTAAATTTACTGAGGTAGGTTATGTAGGACGAGATGTTGAAAGTATGGTTAGAGATCTTGTTGATGTTTCAGTAAGATTAGTCAAGGCGCAGAAAAAATCATTGGTACAAGATGAAGCAACAGCTAAGGCCAATGAAAAACTTGTTAAGTTATTAGTTCCAAGTATGAAAAAGAAATCGTCTCAAACGAATAATCCTTTAGAGTCACTTTTCGGAGGTGCAATTCCAAATTTCGGACAAAATAACGAAGATGAAGAAGAACCACCTACTGAGGAAATTAAAACAAAACGTTCTGAAATTAAGAGACAATTAGAAGAAGGCAAACTTGAAAAAGAAAAGGTAAGAATTAAAGTCGAACAAGATCCTGGTGCTTTAGGTATGCTAGGTACAAATCAAAATCAGCAAATGCAAGAGATGATGAATCAATTAATGCCTAAAAAGAAAGTTGAGCGAGAAGTTGCTGTTGAGACGGCAAGGAAAATCTTAGCTGATAGTTATGCGGATGAACTAATTGATCAAGAAAGCGCTAACCAAGAAGCGCTTGAATTAGCAGAACAAATGGGTATCATCTTTATAGATGAAATCGACAAAGTTGCGACGAATAATCATAATAGTGGTCAAGATGTCTCAAGACAAGGTGTTCAGAGAGATATTTTACCTATACTTGAAGGTAGCGTTATTCAAACCAAATATGGTACTGTGAATACTGAACATATGCTGTTTATAGGTGCTGGAGCTTTCCATGTATCTAAGCCGAGTGACTTGATACCAGAATTGCAAGGTCGTTTTCCGATTAGAGTGGAACTTGATAGTTTATCGGTAGAAGATTTTGTAAGAATTTTGACAGAACCAAAATTGTCATTAATTAAACAATATGAAGCATTGCTTCAAACAGAAGAAGTTACTGTAAACTTTACGGATGAAGCAATTACTCGCTTAGCTGAGATTGCTTATCAAGTAAATCAAGATACAGACAACATTGGTGCACGTCGACTTCATACAATTTTAGAAAAGATGTTAGAAGATTTATCATTCGAAGCACCAAGTATGCCGAATGCAGTTGTAGATATTACTCCACAATATGTTGATGATAAATTAAAATCAATTTCAACAAATAAAGATTTAAGTGCATTTATTCTATAAAAATATACAAAAGGAGAAAAATTCATGAGCTTATTATCTAAAACGAGAGAGTTAAACACGTTACTTCAAAAACACAAAGGTATTGCGGTTGATTTTAAAGATGTAGCACAAACGATTAGTAGCGTAACTGTAACAAATGTATTTATTGTATCGCGTCGAGGTAAAATTTTAGGATCGAGTCTAAATGAATTATTAAAAAGTCAAAGAATTATTCAAATGTTGGAAGAAAGACATATTCCAAGTGAATATACAGAACGATTAATGGAAGTTAAACAAACAGAATCAAATATTGATATCGACAATGTATTAACAGTTTTCCCGCCTGAAAACAGAGAATTATTCATAGATAGTCGTACAACTATCTTCCCAATTTTAGGTGGAGGAGAAAGATTAGGTACATTAGTACTTGGTCGAGTACATGATGATTTTAATGAAAATGATTTGGTACTAGGTGAATATGCTGCTACAGTTATTGGTATGGAAATCTTACGTGAGAAGCATAGTGAAGTAGAAAAAGAAGCGCGCGATAAAGCTGCTATTACAATGGCGATTAATTCATTATCTTATTCTGAAAAAGAAGCAATTGAACATATCTTTGAAGAACTTGGCGGTACGGAAGGCCTATTAATCGCATCAAAAGTTGCAGATAGAGTTGGTATTACTAGATCTGTAATTGTAAATGCACTACGTAAATTAGAAAGTGCTGGTGTAATTGAGTCACGTTCTTTAGGAATGAAAGGTACTTTCATTAAAGTTAAAAAAGAAAAATTCTTAGATGAATTAGAAAAAAGTAAGTAAGTCGATGAGTCTGGGACATAATTCAATGTCCTAGTCGTAACGATGTTATCTTGGCAGTAGTCAACGAAATGACTTTGATGATTATGTTGAAGTCATTTCTTTATTTTTGTCTAATTTTCAATCAAATTGATATTCCACATTAACATGATAGAATTACCTTTAAATTTATGAAAAAATGCTTGAAAAACATTTGCTTTAGACACGGCATTATGTTATATTTATTTTCGGCTATAAAGCCAATACACACATATCAAACGTGATTGTGTAAAGGGTGCAATATTTGTATATTGTCTTTACAATAGTTTGCTATGGAGGTAATTAACCAATAGGAGGAATTTATAATGGCAGTAATTTCAATGAAACAATTACTAGAAGCGGGTGTTCACTTCGGTCACCAAACACGTCGTTGGAACCCAAAAATGAAAAAATATATCTTCACTGAGAGAAATGGTATTTATATCATCGACTTACAAAAAACAGTGAAAAAAGTAGACGAGGCATACAACTTCTTGAAACAAGTTTCAGAAGATGGTGGACAAGTCTTATTCGTAGGAACTAAAAAACAAGCACAAGAATCAGTTAAATCTGAAGCAGAACGTGCTGGTCAATTCTACATTAACCAAAGATGGTTAGGTGGATTATTAACTAACTATAAAACGATCTCAAAACGAATCAAACGTATTTCTGAAATTGAAAAAATGGAAGAAGATGGTTTATTCGAAGTATTACCTAAAAAAGAAGTAGTAGAACTTAAAAAAGAATACGACCGTTTAATCAAATTCTTAGGCGGAATTCGTGATATGAAATCAATGCCTCAAGCATTATTCGTAGTTGACCCACGTAAAGAGCGTAATGCAATTGCTGAAGCTCGTAAATTAAATATTCCTATCGTAGGTATCGTTGACACTAACTGTGATCCTGACGAAATTGACTACGTTATCCCAGCAAACGACGATGCTATCCGTGCGGTTAAATTATTAACTGCTAAAATGGCAGATGCAATCTTAGAAGGTCAACAAGGCGTTTCTAATGAAGAAGTAGCTGCAGAACAAAACATCGATTTAGATGAAAAAGAAAAATCAGAAGAAACAGAAGCAACTGAAGAATAATCAACTGTTGAATCTGACTTAGATATAGTTTAAATGGGTGATAAGATATTAATGCTTATCACCTTTTTTAAAAAGAAAATCGAGGCAAATTACAAATATTCAATTAGAGTATTGGCAATCTTGCCTATAATAATGCTAAAATCATAATATATAAAATGATAACTTATTGGAGGAATAATGAATGGCAACTATTTCAGCAAAACTTGTTAAAGAATTACGTGAAAAAACTGGCGCGGGTATGATGGATTGTAAAAAAGCGCTAACTGAAACTGATGGTGACATCGATAAAGCGATTGATTACCTACGTGAAAAAGGTATTGCTAAAGCAGCTAAAAAAGCAGACCGTATTGCGGCTGAAGGTTTAGTACATGTAGAAACTAAAGGTAACGACGCAGTTATCGTTGAAATCAACTCTGAAACAGACTTTGTTGCTCGTAACGAAGGTTTCCAAGAGTTAGTTAAAGAAATCGCTAATCAAGTATTAGATACAAAAGCTGAAACTGTTGAAGCTTTAATGGAAACAACTTTACCAAATGGTAAATCAGTTGATGAAAGAATTAAAGAAGCAATTTCAACAATCGGTGAAAAATTAAGTGTTCGTCGTTTTGCTATCAGAACTAAAACTGATAACGATGCTTTCGGCGCTTACTTACACATGGGTGGACGCATTGGTGTATTAACAGTTGTTGAAGGTTCAACTGACGAAGAAGCAGCAAGAGACGTTGCTATGCATATCGCTGCAATCAACCCTAAATATGTTTCTTCTGAACAAGTTAGCGAAGAAGAAATCAACCACGAAAGAGAAGTTTTAAAACAACAAGCATTAAATGAAGGTAAACCAGAAAACATCGTTGAAAAAATGGTGGAAGGACGTTTACGTAAATACTTACAAGAAATTTGTGCTGTAGATCAAGACTTCGTTAAAAACCCTGATGTAACAGTTGAAGCTTTCTTAAAAACAAAAGGTGGAAAACTTGTTGACTTCGTACGCTATGAAGTAGGCGAAGGTATGGAAAAACGCGAAGAAAACTTTGCGGATGAAGTTAAAGGACAAATGAAATAATCTGTCATAAAGTAAAACAAGGAAGAAGACACCTTTAATGTTGCTTTATTAAAATGTAAATCATTCTAATAAAACAACAACTGTGTCTTCTTTACTTGTATATGTTACATATATTCACGATAGAGAGGATAAGAAAATGGCTCAAATTTCTAAATATAAACGTGTAGTTTTGAAACTAAGTGGTGAAGCGTTAGCTGGAGAAAAAGGATTTGGCATAAATCCAGTAATTATTAAAAGTGTTGCTGAGCAAGTGGCTGAAGTTGCTAAAATGGACTGTGAAATCGCAGTAATCGTTGGTGGCGGAAACATTTGGAGAGGTAAAACAGGTAGTGACTTAGGTATGGACCGTGGAACTGCTGATTACATGGGTATGCTTGCAACTGTAATGAATGCCTTAGCATTACAAGATAGTTTAGAACAATTGGATTGTGATACACGAGTATTAACATCTATTGAAATGAAGCAAGTGGCTGAACCTTATATTCGTCGTCGTGCAATTAGACACTTAGAAAAGAAACGTGTAGTTATTTTTGCTGCAGGTATTGGAAACCCATACTTTTCTACAGATACTACAGCGGCATTACGTGCTGCAGAAGTTGAAGCAGATGTTATTTTAATGGGCAAAAATAATGTAGATGGTGTATATTCTGCAGATCCTAAAGTAAACAAAGATGCGGTAAAATATGAACATTTAACGCATATTCAAATGCTCCAAGAAGGTTTACAAGTAATGGATTCAACAGCATCCTCATTCTGTATGGATAATAACATTCCGTTAACTGTTTTCTCTATTATGGAAGAAGGAAATATTAAACGTGCTGTTATGGGTGAAAAGATAGGTACGTTAATTACAAAATAAATTTAGAGGTGTAAAATAATGAGTGACATTATTAATGAAACTAAATCAAGAATGCAAAAATCAATCGAAAGCTTATCACGTGAATTAGCTAACATCAGTGCAGGAAGAGCTAATTCAAATTTATTAAACGGCGTAACAGTTGATTACTATGGTGCACCAACACCTGTACAACAATTAGCAAGCATCAATGTTCCAGAAGCACGTTTACTTGTTATTTCTCCATACGACAAAACTTCTGTAGCTGACATCGAAAAAGCGATAATAGCAGCTAACTTAGGTGTCAACCCAACAAGTGATGGTGAAGTGATACGTATTGCTGTACCTGCCTTAACAGAAGAACGTAGAAAAGAGCGCGTTAAAGATGTTAAGAAAATTGGTGAAGAAGCTAAAGTATCTGTTCGAAATATTCGTCGTGATATGAATGATCAGTTGAAAAAAGATGAAAAAAATGGCGACATTACTGAAGATGAGTTGAGAAGTGGTACTGAAGATGTTCAGAAAGCAACAGACAATTCAATAAAAGAAATTGATCAAATGATTGCTGATAAAGAAAAAGATATTATGTCAGTATAAAACTAATATACAATGACATATTAAAATGCCAGTATTAAACGATAATGTAACATTTAAAATGGGCATGTTTAATTAAATCAAAAATGCATGTGATAATTTAAATTCACAATGAGCATAAAAATGGTGTTTAAACAAGTTAATTAAACATATACTTTATAAATAATAGGCATCAGGTATATTGCTATAATAAAGTTATGTAATTTTTAACCTCAGTATGTATGTCACATTTCTGGTGTAAACTGTACCGAGTCAGACTTTGGTACAGTTTTTTTATTTGCTTATTCAATGCATTAAATGAGTATGATAAAATGATAATGATTGTTTAGTAACTTATACTATATGACAGAGATGATCAGGCTCGGAGGAAAGACCATGTTTAAAAAGCTAATAAATAAAAAGAACACTATAAATAATTATAATGAAGAATTAGACTCGTCTAATATACCTGAACATATCGCTATTATTATGGATGGTAATGGGCGATGGGCTAAGAAGCGAAAAATGCCTAGAATTAAAGGTCATTACGAAGGTATGCAAACAATAAAAAAAATTACTAGGGTAGCTAGTGATATTGGTGTTAAGTACTTAACTTTATATGCCTTTTCCACTGAAAATTGGTCAAGACCTGAAAGTGAAGTAAATTATATTATGAATTTACCTGTCAATTTCTTAAAGACATTTTTACCGGAACTAATTGAAAAAAATGTCAAAGTTGAAACAATTGGATTTACTGATAAGTTGCCAAAATCAACGATAGAAGCAATAAATAATGCTAAAGAAAAGACAGCTAATAATACCGGCTTAAAATTAATATTTGCAATTAATTATGGTGGCAGAGCAGAACTTGTTCATAGTATTAAAAATATGTTTGACGAGCTTCATCAACAAGGTTTGAATAGTGATATCATAGATGAAACATATATAAACAATCATTTAATGACAAAAGACTATCCTGATCCAGAGTTGTTAATTCGTACTTCAGGAGAACAAAGAATAAGTAATTTCTTGATTTGGCAAGTTTCGTATAGTGAATTTATCTTTAATCAAAAATTATGGCCTGACTTTGACGAAGATGAATTAATTAAATGTATTAAAATTTATCAGTCACGTCAAAGACGCTTTGGCGGATTGAGTGAGGAGTAGTATAGTATGAAAGTTAGAACGCTGACAGCTATTATTGCCTTAATCGTATTCTTGCCTATCTTGTTAAAAGGCGGCCTTGTGTTAATGATATTTGCTAATATATTAGCATTGATTGCATTAAAAGAATTGTTGAATATGAATATGATTAAATTTGTTTCAGTTCCTGGTTTAATTAGTGCAGTTGGTCTTATCATCATTATGTTGCCACAACATGCAGGGCCATGGGTACAAGTAATTCAATTAAAAAGTTTAATTGCAATGAGCTTTATTGTATTAAGTTATACTGTCTTATCTAAAAACAGATTTAGTTTTATGGATGCTGCATTTTGCTTAATGTCTGTGGCGTATGTAGGCATTGGTTTTATGTTCTTTTATGAAACGAGATCAGAAGGATTACATTACATATTATATGCCTTTTTAATTGTTTGGCTAACAGATACAGGGGCTTACTTATTTGGTAAAATGATGGGTAAACATAAGCTTTGGCCAGTAATAAGCCCGAATAAAACAATCGAAGGATTCATAGGTGGCTTGTTCTGTAGTTTGATAGTGCCTCTTGCAATGTTATATTTTGTAGATTTCAATATGAATGTATGGATATTACTTGGAGTGACATTGATTTTAAGTTTATTTGGTCAATTAGGTGATTTAGTGGAATCAGGATTTAAGCGTCATTTCGGCGTTAAAGACTCAGGTCGAATACTACCTGGACACGGTGGTATTTTAGACCGATTTGACAGCTTTATGTTTGTGTTACCATTATTAAATATTTTATTAATACAATCTTAATGCTGAGAACAAATCAATAAACGTAAAGAGGAGTTGCTGAGATAATTTAATGAATCTCAGAACTCCTTTTGAAAATTATACGCAATATTAACTTTGAAAATTAGACGTTATATTTTGTGATTTGTCAGTATCATATTATAATGACTTATGTTACGTATACAGCAATCATTTTTAAAATAAAAGAAATTTATAAACAATCGAGGTGTAGCGAGTGAGCTATTTAGTTACAATAATTGCATTTATTATTGTTTTTGGTGTACTAGTAACTGTTCATGAATATGGCCATATGTTTTTTGCGAAAAGAGCAGGCATTATGTGTCCAGAATTTGCGATCGGTATGGGGCCAAAAATTTTTAGTTTTAGAAAAAATGAAACACTTTACACTATTAGGTTATTGCCTGTTGGTGGATATGTTCGTATGGCAGGAGATGGCTTAGAAGAGCCACCAGTCGAGCCTGGTATGAACGTTAAAATTAAACTGAATGAAGAAAATGAAATAACACATATCATATTAGATGATCATCATAAGTTTCAACAAATTGAAGCGATCGAAGTAAAAAAATGTGATTTTAAAGATGACTTATTCATAGAAGGTATCACTGCTTATGATAACGAAAGACATCATTTTAAAATTGCTAGAAAGTCTTTCTTTGTTGAAAATGGTAGCTTAGTTCAAATTGCTCCGAGAGACAGACAATTTGCACATAAAAAACCATGGCCGAAATTTTTAACATTATTTGCGGGACCGTTATTTAACTTTATATTAGCTTTAGTCCTATTTATTGGTCTTGCATATTATCAAGGTACACCTACGTCTACTGTAGAACAAGTCGCAGATAAGTATCCAGCTCAACAAGCAGGCTTACAAAAAGGCGATAAAATTGTCCAAATTGGTAAATATAAAATATCTGAATTTGATGATGTTGATAAGGCGTTAGATAAAGTTAAAGATAATAAGACAACTGTTAAATTTGAACGTGATGGTAAAACAAAGTCAGTTGAATTAACACCTAAAAAGACTGAAAGAAAACTGACTAAAGTAAGTTCAGAAACGAAGTATGTTCTCGGATTCCAACCAGCGAGTGAACGTACGCTCTTCAAACCAATTGTATATGGATTTGAAAGCTTTTTGAAAGGTAGTACACTAATTTTTACAGCTGTAGTAGGTATGTTGGCTAGTATATTTACGGGCGGATTCTCATTTGATATGTTAAATGGTCCGGTTGGTATTTATCATAACGTCGACTCAGTTGTTAAAGCGGGTATCATTAGCTTAATTGGATACACTGCGTTATTAAGTGTAAACTTAGGTATTATGAATTTAATTCCTATTCCTGCACTAGACGGTGGTCGTATTTTATTTGTTATATATGAAGCGATTTTCAGAAAACCAGTTAATAAAAAAGCGGAAACAACGATTATTGCTATTGGTGCCATTTTCATGGTCGTTATTATGATATTAGTAACGTGGAATGATATTCGACGATATTTCTTATAATTTAGGAGGATAAATAATTATGAAGCAATCCAAAGTTTTTATACCAACGATGCGTGACGTGCCATCAGAAGCAGAAGCACAAAGTCATCGTTTATTATTGAAATCGGGTTTGATAAAACAAAGTACAAGTGGGATTTATAGTTATTTACCGCTAGCAACACGTGTGTTAAATAATATTACTGCAATTGTGCGACAAGAAATGGAACGTATCGATTCTGTTGAAATTTTAATGCCAGCGTTACAACAAGCTGAATTATGGGAAGAATCAGGACGTTGGGGTGCATATGGCCCAGAATTAATGCGTTTACAAGATAGACATGGAAGACAATTTGCATTAGGTCCAACACATGAAGAATTAGTTACATCAATAGTAAGAAATGAATTGAAATCATACAAACAATTACCGATGACATTATTCCAAATTCAATCTAAATTCCGTGATGAAAAGAGACCACGTTTTGGTTTACTTCGTGGTCGTGAATTTATTATGAAAGATGCGTATTCATTCCATGCTGACGAGGCATCATTAGATCAAACATATCAAGATATGTATCAAGCGTATAGCCGTATTTTTGAGAGAGTTGGCATTAACGCAAGACCAGTAGTTGCAGATTCAGGTGCTATTGGCGGTAGCCATACACATGAATTTATGGCATTAAGTGCTATCGGTGAGGATACAATCGTTTACAGTAAAGAAAGTGACTATGCTGCTAATATCGAAAAAGCAGAAGTCGTTTACGAACCAAATCATAAGCATACTACTGTGCAATCTTTAGAAAAAATTGAAACACCAAATGTTAAGACTGCGCAAGAATTGGCAGACTTCTTAGGTAGACCAGTAGATGAAATCGTTAAAACGATGATTTTCAAAGTTGATGGCGAATATATTATGGTTTTAGTGCGTGGACATCATGAAATTAATGACATTAAATTAAAATCTTATTTCGGCACAGATAATATTGAATTAGCAACACAAGACGAAATTGTTAATTTAGTTGGTGCAAATCCTGGTTCACTAGGTCCTGTAATTGATAAAGAAATCAAAATTTATGCAGATAATTTTGTGCAAGATTTAAATAATTTAGTTGTCGGTGCAAACGAAGATGGTTATCACTTAATTAATGTAAATGTAGGTAGAGACTTCAACGTTGATGAATACGGCGATTTCCGTTTTATTTTAGAAGGCGAAAAGTTAAGTGATGGTTCAGGCGTTGCACATTTTGCTGAAGGTATTGAAGTTGGCCAAGTATTCAAATTGGGTACTAAGTATTCAGAATCAATGAATGCTACATTCTTAGATAACCAAGGAAAAGCCCAACCTTTAATTATGGGTTGTTACGGAATTGGAATTTCTAGAACGCTAAGTGCGATTGTTGAACAAAATCACGATGATAATGGAATTGTTTGGCCTAAATCAGTTACTCCATTTGATTTACATTTAATTTCTATTAATCCTAAGAAAGATGATCAACGAGAACTAGCGGATGCACTATATGCTGAATTTAATACTAAATTTGATGTGTTGTACGATGATCGTCAGGAACGTGCTGGTGTCAAATTTAATGATGCCGATTTAATTGGTTTACCACTGCGAATTGTTGTTGGTAAACGTGCATCGGAAGGTATTGTAGAAGTTAAAGAACGTTTAACAGGTGATAGCGAAGAAGTCCACATTGATGACTTAATGACTGTCATTACAAATAAATATGATAACTTAAAATAATTAAGATCGAATGAATTATAAGAGTAGGAAAAAGCTGAAAGAAATCTGATGCTTATGTCCTGCTCTTATTATTTTTGATATAATGATTATTCGATGAAAAATGACTGAAGACATAGTATAATTAAAGATAAATTTGTTTTAACAATATTATGATTAGCCAAATATAAAGCATTTAATTTTCTATCATTACTATGCTCACATAATCTAAATATTGTTCGAACACGTAAAAGTAATTTCTATTTAAGGTGGTAATTGTCTTGGCAATGACAGAGCAACAAAAATTTAAAGTGCTTGCTGATCAAATTAAAATTTCAAATCAATTAGATGCTGAAATTTTAAATTCAGGTGAACTGACACGTATAGATGTTTCTAACAAAAACAGAACATGGGAATTTCATATTACATTACCACAATTCTTAGCTCATGAAGATTATTTATTATTTATACATGCAATAGAGCAAGAGTTTAAAGATATCGCCAACGTTACATGTCGTTTTACGGTAACAAATGGCACGAATCAAGATGAACATGCAATTAAATACTTTGGGCACTGTATTGACCAAACAGCTTTATCTCCAAAAGTTAAAGGTCAATTGAAACAGAAAAAGCTTATTATGTCTGGAAAAGTATTAAAAGTAATGGTATCAAATGACATTGAACGTAATCATTTTGACAAGGCTTGCAATGGAAGTCTTATCAAAGCGTTTAGAAATTGTGGTTTTGATATCGATAAAATCATATTCGAAACAAATGATAATGATCAAGAACAAAACTTAGCTTCTTTAGAAGCACATATTCAAGAAGAAGACGAACAAAGTGCACGATTGGCAACAGAGAAACTTGAAAAAATGAAAGCTGAAAAAGCGAAACAACAAGATAACAACGAAAGTGCTGTCGATAAGTGTCAAATTGGTAAGCCGATTCAAATTGAAAATATTAAACCAATTGAATCTATTATTGAGGAAGAGTTTAAAGTTGCAATAGAGGGTGTCATTTTTGATATTAACTTAAAAGAACTTAAAAGTGGTCGTCATATCGTAGAAATTAAAGTGACTGACTATACGGACTCTTTAGTTTTAAAAATGTTTACTCGTAAAAACAAAGATGATTTAGAACATTTTAAAGCGCTAAGTGTTGGTAAATGGGTTAGGGCTCAAGGTCGTATTGAAGAAGATACATTTATTAGAGATTTAGTTATGATGATGTCTGATATTGAAGAGATTAAAAAAGCGACAAAAAAAGATAAGGCTGAAGAAAAGCGTGTAGAATTCCACTTGCATACTGCAATGAGTCAAATGGATGGTATACCAAATATTGGTGCGTATGTTAAACAGGCAGCAGACTGGGGACATCCAGCCATTGCGGTTACAGACCATAATGTTGTGCAAGCATTTCCAGATGCTCACGCAGCAGCGGAAAAACATGGTATTAAAATGATATACGGTATGGAAGGTATGTTAGTTGATGATGGTGTTCCGATTGCATACAAACCACAAGATGTCGTATTAAAAGATGCTACTTATGTTGTATTCGACGTCGAGACAACTGGTTTATCAAATCAGTATGATAAAATCATCGAGCTTGCAGCTGTGAAAGTTCATAACGGCGAAATCATCGATAAGTTTGAAAGGTTTAGTAATCCGCATGAACGATTATCGGAAACGATTATCAATTTGACGCATATTACTGATGATATGTTAGTAGATGCCCCTGAGATTGAAGAAGTACTTACAGAATTTAAAGAATGGGTTGGCGATGCGATATTCGTAGCACATAATGCTTCGTTTGATATGGGCTTCATCGACACGGGATATGAACGTCTTGGATTTGGACCATCTACGAATGGTGTTATCGATACATTAGAATTATCTCGTACGATTAATACTGAATATGGTAAACATGGTTTAAATTTCTTAGCTAAAAAATACGGTGTAGAATTAACGCAACATCACCGTGCCATTTATGATACAGAGGCAACAGCTTACATTTTCATAAAAATGGTTCAACAAATGAAAGAATTAGGCGTATTAAATCATAACGAAATCAACAAAAAACTCAGTAATGAAGATGCATATAAACGTGCAAGACCTAGTCATGTCACATTAATTGTACAAAATCAACAAGGTCTTAAAAATCTATTTAAAATTGTAAGTGCATCATTGGTGAAGTATTTCTACCGTACGCCTCGAATTCCACGTTCATTGTTAGATGAATATCGTGAGGGATTATTGGTAGGTACAGCGTGTGATGAAGGTGAATTATTTACGGCAGTTATGCAGAAGGACCAGAGCCAAGTTGAAAAAATTGCCAAATATTATGATTTTATTGAAATTCAACCACCGGCACTTTATCAAGATTTAATTGATAGAGAGCTTATTAGAGATACTGAAACATTACATGAAATTTATCAACGTTTAATACATGCAGGTGACACAGCGGGTATTCCTGTTATTGCGACAGGAAATGCACACTATTTGTTTGAACATGATGGTATCGCACGTAAAATTTTAATAGCATCACAACCCGGCAATCCACTTAATCGCTCAACTTTACCGGAAGCACATTTTAGAACTACAGATGAAATGTTAAACGAGTTTCATTTTTTAGGTGAAGAAAAAGCGCATGAAATTGTTGTGAAAAATACAAACGAATTAGCAGATCGAATTGAACGTGTTGTTCCTATTAAAGATGAATTATACACACCGCGTATGGAAGGTGCTAACGAAGAAATTAGAGAACTAAGTTATGCAAATGCGCGTAAACTGTATGGTGAAGACCTGCCTCAAATCGTAATTGATCGATTAGAAAAAGAATTAAAAAGTATTATCGGTAATGGATTTGCGGTAATTTACTTAATTTCGCAACGTTTAGTTAAAAAATCATTAGATGATGGATACTTAGTTGGTTCCCGTGGTTCAGTAGGTTCTAGTTTTGTAGCGACAATGACTGAGATTACTGAAGTAAACCCGTTACCGCCACACTATATATGTCCGAACTGTAAAACGAGTGAATTTTTCAATGATGGTTCAGTAGGATCAGGATTCGATTTACCTGATAAGACGTGCGAAACTTGTGGAGCGCCACTTATTAAAGAAGGACAAGATATTCCGTTTGAAACATTTTTAGGATTTAAAGGAGATAAAGTTCCTGATATCGACTTAAACTTTAGTGGTGAATATCAACCGAATGCCCATAACTACACAAAAGTATTATTTGGTGAGGATAAAGTATTCCGTGCAGGTACAATTGGTACAGTTGCTGAAAAGACTGCTTTTGGTTATGTTAAAGGCTATTTGAATGATCAAGGCATCCACAAAAGAGGCGCTGAAATAGATCGACTCGTTAAAGGATGTACAGGTGTTAAACGTACAACTGGACAGCATCCAGGGGGTATTATTGTAGTACCTGATTACATGGATATTTATGATTTTACGCCGATACAATATCCTGCCGATGATCAAAATTCAGCATGGATGACGACACATTTTGATTTCCATTCTATTCATGATAATGTATTAAAACTTGATATACTTGGACACGATGATCCAACAATGATTCGTATGCTTCAAGATTTATCAGGGATTGATCCAAAAACAATACCTGTAGATGATAAAGAAGTTATGCAGATTTTTAGTACACCTGAAAGTTTGGGTGTTACTGAAGATGAAATTTTATGTAAAACAGGTACATTTGGGGTACCAGAATTCGGTACAGGATTCGTGCGTCAAATGTTAGAAGATACAAAGCCAACAACATTTTCTGAATTAGTTCAAATCTCAGGATTATCTCATGGGACAGATGTGTGGTTAGGTAATGCTCAAGAATTAATTAAAACAGGTATATGTGATTTATCAAGTGTAATTGGTTGTCGTGATGATATCATGGTTTATTTAATGTATGCTGGTTTAGAACCATCAATGGCTTTTAAAATAATGGAGTCAGTACGTAAAGGTAAAGGTTTAACTGAAGAAATGATTGAAACGATGAAAGAAAATGAAGTGCCGGATTGGTATTTAGATTCATGTCTTAAAATTAAGTACATGTTCCCTAAAGCCCATGCAGCAGCATACGTTTTAATGGCAGTACGTATCGCATATTTCAAAGTACATCATCCACTTTATTACTATGCATCTTACTTTACAATTCGTGCGTCAGATTTTGATTTAATCACGATGATTAAAGATAAAACAAGCATACGAAATACTGTAAAAGACATGTATTCTCGCTATATGGATCTAGGTAAAAAAGAAAAAGACGTATTAACTGTTTTGGAAATTATGAATGAAATGGCGCATCGAGGTTATCGAATGCAACCGATTAGTTTAGAAAAGAGTCAAGCGTTCGAATTTATCATTGAAGGCGATACACTTATTCCGCCGTTCATATCAGTGCCTGGGCTTGGTGAAAACGTTGCGAAACGAATTGTTGAAGCTCGTGACGATGGACCATTTTTATCAAAAGAAGATTTAAACAAAAAAGCTGGTTTATCTCAGAAAATTATTGAGTATTTAGATGAGTTAGGCTCATTACCGAATTTACCAGATAAAGCTCAACTTTCGATATTCGATATGTAAAATGAAATAATCAAGGTATTTATTTAATGCGTATGGCGTAGTTAAAGAAATACAAAATTGTTGCTGGACACAAAATTATGCCTGTATTTCTTTTTAACGTCTTACGAGTCTATTCGAATGTAAAGGTGAAGTAAATGGACAAACTTTTACAAGAATCTCTGATTAATAGTGAAGTCATTTGTTTCAAGCATAAACTTATGCTATAATTAAGTTGCTTAAAAATTAGTGAACTCAGGCAGAAGAGTGGGAGATTCCCGCTCTTTTCTATTTGCCAAAAAGGGAGGCCTGTATGAGTAAAATTACAGAACAAGTAGAAGTGATTGTTAAACCAATTATGGAAGACTTGAATTTTGAACTTGTAGACGTTGAATATGTCAAAGAGGGTAGAGATCATTTTCTTAGAATCTCTATTGATAAAGAAGGTGGCGTAGATTTAAATGATTGTACGCTAGCTTCTGAAAAAATAAGTGAAGCTATGGATGCAAATGATCCTATTCCTGAAATGTATTATTTAGACGTAGCGTCACCTGGTGCAGAACGTCCAATTAAAAAAGAACAAGATTTCCAAAATGCAATAACTAAACCTGTATTTGTTTCTTTATATGTACCAATTGAAGGTGAAAAGGAATGGTTAGGCATTTTACAAGAAGTCAATAATGAAACAATTGTAGTTCAAGTTAAAATCAAAGCAAGAACGAAAGATATAGAGATACCGAGAGACAAAATAGCAAAAGCACGTCACGCAGTTATGATTTAACGTGATGAGGAGGAAAAAACGTGTCAAGTAATGAATTATTATTAGCTACTGAGTATTTAGAAAAAGAAAAGAAGATTCCTAGAGCAGTATTAATTGATGCTATTGAAGCAGCTTTAATTACTGCATACAAAAAGAATTATGATAGTGCAAGAAATGTCCGTGTGGAATTAAATATGGATCAAGGTACTTTCAAAGTTATCGCTCGTAAAGATGTTGTTGAAGAAGTATTTGACGACAGAGATGAAGTGGATTTAAGTACAGCGCTTGTTAAAAACCCTGCATATGAAATTGGTGATATATACGAAGAAGATGTAACACCTAAAGATTTTGGTCGTGTAGGTGCTCAAGCAGCGAAACAAGCAGTAATGCAACGTCTTCGTGATGCTGAACGTGAAATTTTATTTGAAGAATTTATAGACAAAGAAGAAGACATACTTACTGGAATTATTGACCGTGTTGACCATCGTTATGTATATGTGAATTTAGGTCGTATCGAAGCTGTTTTATCTGAAGCAGAAAGAAGTCCTAACGAAAAATATATTCCTAACGAACGTATCAAAGTATATGTTAACAAAGTGGAACAAACGACAAAAGGTCCTCAAATCTATGTTTCTCGTAGCCATCCAGGTTTATTAAAACGTTTATTTGAACAAGAAGTTCCAGAAATTTACGATGGTACTGTAATTGTTAAATCAGTAGCACGTGAAGCTGGCGATCGCTCTAAAATTAGTGTCTTCTCTGAAAACAATGATATAGATGCTGTTGGTGCATGTGTTGGTGCCAAAGGCGCGCGTGTTGAAGCTGTTGTTGAAGAGCTAGGTGGCGAAAAAATCGACATCGTTCAATGGAATGAAGATCCAAAAGTATTTGTAAAAAATGCTTTAAGCCCTTCTCAAGTTTTAGAAGTTATTGTTGATGAAACAAATCAATCTACGGTAGTTGTTGTTCCTGATTATCAATTGTCATTAGCGATTGGTAAAAGAGGACAAAACGCACGTCTAGCTGCTAAATTAACCGGCTGGAAAATTGATATTAAATCAGAAACAGATGCGCGTGAAGCGGGTATCTATCCAGTAGTTGAAGCTGAAAAAGTAACTGAAGAAGATGTTGCTTTAGAAGATGCTGACACAACAGAATCAACCGAAGAGGTAACTGATGTTTCAGTTGAAACAAATGTAGAGAAAGAATCTGAATAATAGGTTGGAGTGAAGTATCTATGAAAAAGAAAAAAATTCCGATGCGAAAATGTATTCTTTCAAATGAAATGCATCCCAAAAAAGATATGATTCGTGTTGTTGTTAATAAAGAAGGCGAAATCTTTGCGGATGTTACTGGAAAGAAACAAGGCCGTGGCGCATATGTTTCTAAAGATGTTGCTATGGTTGAAAAAGCACAACAAAAAGAAATTTTAGAAAAATATTTTAAAGCATCTAAAGAGCAATTGGATCCTGTTTACAAAGAAATTATTAGATTAATTTATAGAGAAGAGATCCCAAAATGAGTATAGATCAAATATTAAACTTTTTAGGATTAGCAATGAGAGCTGGTAAAGTAAAAACAGGTGAATCAGTCATTGTTAATGAAATTAAAAAAGGAAATTTGAAGCTCGTTATTGTTGCAAATGATGCGTCTGATAATACAGCTAAATTAATTACAGATAAATGTAAGAGTTACAAAGTTCCATTCAGAAAGTTTGGAAATCGAAATGAATTGGGAATAGCACTTGGAAAAGGTGAGCGTGTTAATGTAGGGATTACTGACCCAGGCTTTGCTAAAAAGATGCTATCAATGATAGATGAATATCATAAGGAGTGATTATATGAGTAAACAAAGAATTTACGAATATGCGAAAGAATTAAATCTAAAGAGTAAAGAGATTATAGATGAGTTAAAAAGCATGAATATTGAGGTTTCAAATCATATGCAAGCTTTGGAAGATGACCAAATTAAAGCATTAGATAAAAAGTTCAAAAAAGAACAAAAGAACGACAATAAACAAAGCACTCAAAATAATCACCAAAAATCAAACAATCAAAACCAAAATAAAGGGCAACAAAAAGATAACAAAAAGAATCAACAACAAAATAATAAAGGCAACAAAGGCAATAAAAAGAATAATAGAAATAATAAGAAAAATAACAAGAATAATAAACCACAAAATCAACCAGCTGCTCCAAAAGAAATACCATCAAAAGTGACATATCAAGAAGGTATTACAGTAGGCGAATTTGCGGATAAATTAAATGTTGAATCATCAGAAATTATCAAAAAATTATTCTTACTTGGTATTGTTGCTAATATCAATCAATCATTAAATCAAGAAACAATCGAATTAATTGCCGATGATTATGGCGTTGAGGTTGAAGAAGAAGTTGTGATTAATGAAGAAGATTTATCAATCTACTTCGAAGACGAAAAAGATGATCCAGAAGCAATTGAGAGACCAGCAGTTGTAACAATTATGGGACATGTTGACCATGGTAAAACTACTTTATTAGATTCAATTCGTCATACAAAAGTTACAGCAGGTGAAGCAGGCGGAATCACTCAACATATTGGTGCATATCAAATTGAAAACGATGGCAAAAAAATCACTTTCTTAGATACACCGGGACATGCTGCATTTACAACGATGCGTGCGCGTGGTGCACAAGTAACAGATATTACAATTTTAGTAGTAGCAGCTGACGATGGTGTTATGCCACAAACAATTGAAGCAATTAACCATGCTAAAGAAGCAGAAGTACCAATTATTGTTGCAGTAAATAAAATTGATAAACCAACTTCAAATCCTGATCGAGTTATGCAAGAATTAACTGAATATGGTTTAATTCCCGAAGATTGGGGCGGCGAAACAATTTTCGTTCCACTTTCTGCATTAAGTGGTGATGGTATCGACGATTTATTAGAAATGATAGGATTAGTTGCAGAAGTTCAAGAACTTAAAGCAAATCCTAAAAACCGTGCTGTTGGTACAGTTATCGAAGCTGAATTAGATAAATCACGAGGTCCTTCTGCATCATTATTAGTACAAAACGGTACATTAAATGTTGGTGATGCGATTGTAGTTGGTAATACTTACGGCCGTATCCGTGCAATGGTTAATGACTTAGGTCAAAGAATCAAAACGGCTGGCCCATCAACGCCTGTTGAAATTACAGGTATTAATGATGTGCCACAAGCTGGGGATCGCTTTGTTGTATTTAGTGATGAAAAACAAGCTCGTCGTATTGGTGAATCAAGACACGAAGCTAGCATTGTACAACAACGTCAAGAAAGTAAAAATGTTTCATTAGATAACCTGTTTGAACAAATGAAACAAGGTGAAATGAAAGACTTAAACGTTATTATTAAAGGTGATGTTCAAGGTTCTGTTGAAGCTTTAGCTGCATCATTAATGAAAATTGATGTTGAAGGCGTAAATGTTCGTATCATTCATACAGCGGTTGGTGCGATTAACGAGTCAGACGTGACACTTGCTAATGCCTCAAATGGTATTATCATTGGTTTCAATGTTCGTCCAGACAGTGGTGCAAAACGTGCTGCAGAAGCTGAAAATGTTGATATGCGTTTACACAGAGTTATTTATAATGTTATCGAAGAAATTGAATCAGCGATGAAAGGTTTACTTGATCCAGAATTTGAAGAACAAGTTATCGGACAAGCTGAAGTTCGTCAAACATTCAAAGTTTCTAAAGTTGGTACTATTGCTGGATGTTATGTTACTGAAGGTAAAATTACGCGAAATGCTGGTGTACGTATTATTCGTGATGGTATTGTTCAATATGAAGGCGAATTAGATACACTTAAACGTTTCAAAGATGATGCTAAGGAAGTTGCAAAAGGTTATGAATGTGGTATTACAATTGAAAACTACAATGACCTTAAAGAAGGCGATGTTATCGAAGCATTTGAAATGGTTGAAATTAAGCGTTAATTAAATAAATTACAAGCTAAAAGTATAGTTAAGATTGATATGCTCCCTATAAATATTGCACTTTTTAAGTGTCTACTTTATAGGGAGCATATTTGATACTAGCTTTTGGTTTTTTATTAGAATAGATTACCTATTAAAAGTTACGTTATATAGACATGATTTTTGTATAAAATTTTGTGGTGACCTAGAATGCTTTTTAATGACAAAATATAATGTCGACTATTATTGGAAAATTTTCTGTTGAAATGCCTATCTTACGGCAAACTTTATTTGATTTTATAGGCTTAATTTATTAAAATAACGTGTGAGCTAAAATAATTGTTTAAGCATTGTTACACTAAAAATGCAAATAACAATTGAACTTAAAGATAAAGAGGTGACAAGAATGAGCAGTATGAGAGCAGAACGTGTTGGTGAACAAATGAAGAAGGAATTAATGGATATCATCAACAATAAAGTCAAAGATCCTCGAGTTGGTTTTATTACAATTACAGATGTTGTTTTAACAAATGATTTATCGCAGGCTAAAGTATTTTTAACTGTATTAGGTAACGATAAAGAAGTAGAAAATACATTTAAAGCACTTGATAAAGCAAAAGGCTTCATTAAGTCTGAATTAGGTTCTAGAATGCGATTACGTATTATGCCGGAATTAATGTATGAATATGATCAATCAATCGAATATGGTAATAAAATTGAACGAATGATTCAAGATTTACACAAACAAGATAGATAATTTAGTGTTAGGTATCTGGAAAATGTTTGATAATTTCTTAATATCGGTATATTAACATTAAACAGTTAATACATAGATGTGTAGAAATAGTTAACATTTTCCAGTTTTTTTATGAATAAATTCAGTTAATACGCTATTAAAATATATTTTTAAAAAAGAAGGTGACAACATGTATAACGGTATATTACCAGTATATAAAGAACGTGGTTTAACAAGTCATGACGTCGTATTCAAATTGCGTAAAATTTTAAAGACTAAAAAAATAGGGCACACTGGTACGCTTGATCCTGAAGTTGCAGGCGTGTTACCGGTATGTATAGGTAATGCAACGAGAGTTAGTGATTATGTTATGGATATGGGCAAAGCTTATGAAGCAACTGTATCGATAGGAAGAAGCACAACGACTGAAGATCAAACGGGTGATACATTGGAAATGAAGGATGTACATTCAGCTGATTTCAACAATGACGATATTGACCGCTTGTTAGAAAATTTTAAAGGTGTTATTGAACAAATTCCGCCAATGTATTCATCAGTCAAGGTGAATGGTAAAAAATTATATGAATATGCGCGTAATAATGAAACAGTTGAAAGACCAAAGCGTAAAGTTAATATTAAAGACATTGGGCGTATATCTGAATTAGATTTTAAAGAAAATGAGTGTCACTTTAAAATACGTGTCATCTGTGGCAAAGGTACATATATTAGAACGTTAGCGACTGATATCGGTGTGAAATTAGGCTTTCCGGCACATATGTCGAAATTAACGCGAATTGAGTCTGGTGGATTTGTGTTGAAAGATAGCCTTACATTAGAACAAATAAAAGAACTTCATGAGCAGGATTCATTGCAAAATAAATTGTTTCCTTTAGAATATGGATTAAAGGGTTTGCCAAGCATTAAAATTAAAGATTCGCACATAAAAAAACGTATTTTAAATGGGCAGAAATTTAATAAAAATGAATTTGATAACAAAATTAAAGACCAAATTGTATTTATTGATGATGATTCAGAAAAAGTATTAGCAATTTATATGGTACACCCTACAAAAGAATCAGAAATTAAACCTAAAAAAGTCTTTAATTAAAGGAGATAGAATTTATGAAAGTCATAGAAGTGACACATCCTATACAATCTAAACAGTATATTACAGAGGATGTTGCAATGGCATTCGGATTTTTCGATGGCATGCATAAAGGTCATGACAAAGTCTTTGATATATTAAACGAAATAGCTGAGGCACGCAGTTTAAAAAAAGCGGTGATGACATTTGATCCGCATCCGTCTGTCGTGTTGAATCCTAAAAGAAAACGAACAACGTATTTAACACCACTTTCAGATAAAATCGAAAAAATTAGCCAACATGATATTGATTATTGTATAGTGGTTAATTTTTCATCTAGGTTTGCTAATGTGAGCGTTGAAGATTTTGTTGAAAATTATATAATTAAAAATAAAGTAAAAGAAGTCATTGCTGGTTTTGATTTTACTTTTGGTAAATTTGGAAAAGGTAATATGACTGTTCTTCAAGAATATGATGCGTTTAATACGACAATTGTGAGTAAACAAGAAATTGAAAATGAAAAAATTTCTACAACTTCTATTCGTCAAGATTTAATCAATGGTGAGTTGCAAAAAGCGAATGATGCTTTAGGCTATATTTATTCTATTAAAGGCACTGTAGTGCAAGGTGAAAAAAGGGGAAGAACTATTGGCTTCCCAACAGCTAACATTCAACCTAGTGATGATTATTTGTTACCTCGTAAAGGTGTTTATGCCGTTAGTATTGAAATCGGCACTGAAAATAAATTATATCGAGGGGTAGCTAACATAGGTGTAAAGCCAACATTTCATGATCCTAACAAAGCAGAAGTTGTCATCGAAGTGAATATCTTTGACTTTGAGGATAATATTTATGGTGAACGAGTGAACGTGAATTGGCATCATTTCTTACGTCCTGAGATTAAATTTGATGGTATCGACCCATTAGTTAAACAAATGAACGATGATAAATCGCGTGCTAAATATTTATTAGCAGTTGATTTTGGTGATGAAGTAGCTTATAATATTTAGAGTTGCGTATAGTTATATAAACAATCTATACCACACCTTTTTCTTAGTAGGTCGAATCTCCAACGCCTAACTCGGATTAAGGAGTATTCAAACATTTTAAGGAGGAAATTGATTATGGCAATTTCACAAGAACGTAAAAACGAAATCATTAAAGAATACCGTGTACACGAAACTGATACTGGTTCACCAGAAGTACAAATCGCTGTACTTACTGCAGAAATCAACGCAGTAAACGAACACTTACGTACACACAAAAAAGACCACCATTCACGTCGTGGATTATTAAAAATGGTAGGTCGTCGTAGACATTTATTAAACTACTTACGTAGTAAAGATATTCAACGTTACCGTGAATTAATTAAATCACTTGGTATCCGTCGTTAATCTTAATATGACGTCTTTGAGGTTGGGGCATATTTATGTTCCAACCTTAATTTATATTAAAAAAGCTTTTTACAAATATTAACATTTATTATATGTTAAGCTAATATTGAGTGAATAATAAGGTTACAATGAGATAAAGATGATATAAGTACACCTAGAGTAATAATCAAGATATTAAAAATAAAGTATGTTTTTTAAAAAATATAACTTATATTTATACTGATAAGGGTGGGACGATAAGTCTATTTTGTAAATAATAGATGGATATCCCGCTCTCTTTTTTCCAATTCAATATTTTATAACTAATATTAAAATACGATAATAAATGATATGATATAACTATTAGATTCAAGAGAGGAGATTTATAATGTCTCAAGAAAAGAAAGTTTTTAAAACTGAATGGGCAGGAAGATCTTTAACGATTGAAACAGGGCAATTAGCTAAACAAGCAAATGGCGCTGTATTGGTTCGTTATGGAGATACAGTCGTGTTATCGACGGCAACTGCATCAAAAGAACCTCGTGATGGAGATTTCTTCCCATTAACAGTGAACTATGAAGAAAAAATGTACGCTGCGGGTAAAATTCCTGGTGGATTTAAAAAGAGAGAAGGACGTCCTGGTGACGATGCAACATTAACTGCGCGATTAATTGATAGACCAATTAGACCTTTATTCCCTAAAGGATATAAACATGATGTTCAAATTATGAACATGGTATTAAGTGCAGATCCTGATTGTTCACCACAAATGGCTGCAATGATTGGTTCATCTATGGCGCTTAGTGTGTCGGATATTCCATTCCAAGGGCCAATCGCCGGTGTAAATGTGGGTTATATTGACGGTAAATATATCATTAACCCAACAGTAGAAGAAAAAGAAGTTTCTCGTTTAGACCTTGAAGTAGCTGGTCATAAAGATGCAGTAAACATGGTAGAGGCAGGCGCTAGTGAGATTACTGAACAAGAAATGTTAGAGGCGATTTTCTTTGGTCATGAAGAGATTCAACGTTTAGTTGATTTCCAACAACAAATCGTCGACCACATTCAACCTGTTAAACAAGAATTTATTCCAGCAGAGCGTGATGAAGCGCTAGTTGAACGTATAAAATCTTTAACCGAAGAAAAAGGACTTAAAGAAACAGTTTTAACATTTGATAAACAACAACGAGATGAAAATCTTGATAACTTAAAAGAAGAAATCGTCAATGAATTTATCGATGAAGAAGATCCAGAGAATGAATTACTTATTAAAGAAGTTTATGCAATTTTAAATGAATTAGTGAAAGAAGAAGTTCGACGTTTAATTGCAGATGAAAAAATTAGACCAGACGGCCGTAAACCTGATGAAATCCGTCCATTAGATTCTGAAGTTGGTATTTTACCTAGAACGCATGGTTCAGGTCTATTTACACGTGGTCAGACTCAAGCACTTTCAGTTTTAACGTTAGGTGCTTTAGGCGATTATCAATTAATTGATGGTTTAGGACCTGAAGAAGAAAAAAGATTCATGCATCATTATAACTTCCCAAATTTTTCAGTAGGTGAAACTGGTCCAGTACGTGCGCCAGGTCGTCGTGAAATTGGACATGGTGCGTTAGGTGAAAGAGCATTAAAATATATTATTCCTGATACTGCTGATTTCCCATATACAATTCGTATTGTAAGTGAGGTACTTGAATCAAACGGTTCATCATCTCAAGCGTCAATTTGTGGATCAACATTAGCTTTAATGGATGCGGGCGTACCGATTAAAGCACCAGTTGCTGGTATTGCTATGGGCCTTGTTACACGTGAAGATAGCTATACGATTTTAACTGATATCCAAGGTATGGAAGATGCATTAGGTGATATGGACTTTAAAGTCGCTGGTACTAAAGAAGGTATTACAGCAATCCAAATGGATATTAAAATTGACGGTTTAACACGTGAAATTATCGAAGAGGCTCTAGAACAAGCGAGACGTGGTCGTTTAGAAATAATGAATCATATGTTACAAACAATTGATCAACCACGTACTGAATTAAGTGCTTACGCGCCAAAAGTTGTAACTATGACAATTAAACCAGATAAGATTAGAGATGTTATCGGACCTGGTGGTAAAAAAATCAACGAAATTATTGATGAAACAGGCGTTAAATTAGATATTGAACAAGATGGTACTATCTTTATTGGTGCCGTTGATCAAGCTATGATAAATCGTGCTCGTGAAATCATTGAGGAAATTACACGTGAAGCGGAAGTAGGTCAAACTTATCAAGCCACTGTTAAACGTATTGAAAAATACGGTGCGTTTGTAGGCCTATTCCCGGGTAAAGATGCGTTGCTTCACATTTCACAAATTTCAAAAAATAGAATTGAAAAAGTGGAAGATGTATTAAAAATCGGTGACACAATTGAAGTTAAGATTACTGAAATTGATAAACAAGGTCGAGTAAATGCATCACACAGAGCATTAGAAGAATAATATTTAAAGTCATATGACGACAATGTATCGTCATGTGATTTTTTTTATGCCATTTTTTACGAAGTGACCCATTTTGAATTTGTTGCATTGAACATTTTAAAACGCTTTATTATTTTGTGTGCAACTGTTAATTATCCTGTATGTATAGTGGTTAATAGTGTACATCAAGTGTTTTTTAACTTATAATGAATAGTGAGTTTATATATGGACGGGTAACAAATTTAGGAGGTAAGATTTTGAGTTTAATAAAGAAAAAGAATAAAGATATTCGCATTATACCATTAGGCGGTGTTGGCGAAATTGCTAAAAATATGTATATCGTTGAAGTAGACGATGAAATGTTTATGTTAGATGCTGGACTTATGTTTCCAGAAGACGAAATGCTAGGTATTGATATTGTTATACCAGACATTTCATACGTACTTGAAAATAAAGATAAATTGAAGGGTATATTCCTTACACACGGACATGAGCACGCGATTGGTGCAGTGAGTTATGTTTTAGAACAATTAGATGCACCAGTATATGGATCTAAATTGACAATAGCGTTAATTAAAGAAAATATGAAAGCCCGTAATATTGATAAAAAAGTTCGCTACTATACAGTTAATAATGATTCAATTATGAGATTCAAAAACGTGAATATTAGTTTCTTTAATACGACACACAGTATTCCTGATAGTTTAGGTGTTTGTATTCACACTTCATATGGTGCCATTGTGTATACAGGTGAATTTAAGTTTGACCAAAGTTTACATGGACATTATGCACCAGATATTAAACGTATGGCAGAGATTGGTGAAGAAGGCGTATTTGTCTTAATCAGTGATTCTACTGAGGCAGAGAAACCTGGATATAATACTCCGGAAAATGTGATTGAACATCATATGTATGATGCTTTTGCAAAAGTGCGAGGTCGCTTGATAGTTTCATGTTATGCTTCGAACTTTATACGTATTCAGCAAGTTTTAAATATTGCTAGCAAGCTAAATCGTAAAGTGTCATTTTTAGGAAGATCACTTGAAAGTTCATTTAATATTGCTCGTAAAATGGGGTATTTCGACATTCCTAAAGATTTGCTAATTCCTATAACAGAAGTTGATAATTATCCTAAAAATGAAGTGATAATTATAGCTACTGGTATGCAAGGAGAACCTGTAGAAGCCTTAAGTCAAATGGCGCAACATAAGCATAAAATTATGAATATCGAAGAAGGCGATTCTGTATTTTTAGCAATTACGGCTTCTGCTAATATGGAAGTTATCATTGCGAATACATTAAATGAGCTTGTACGTGCTGGCGCACATATTATTCCAAATAACAAGAAGATTCATGCTTCAAGTCATGGTTGCATGGAAGAATTAAAAATGATGATTAATATTATGAAACCTGAATACTTTATTCCTGTACAAGGTGAATTTAAAATGCAGATAGCACATGCGAAGCTAGCAGCTGAAGCAGGTGTTGCACCAGAAAAGATTTTCCTTGTGGAAAAAGGAGATGTCATTAATTACAACGGTAAAGATATGATATTAAATGAAAAGGTAAATTCAGGAAATATTTTAATAGATGGTATTGGTATTGGGGATGTAGGAAATATCGTGTTGAGAGACCGTCATCTTTTAGCAGAAGATGGTATCTTTATTGCTGTAGTAACGTTAGATCCTAAAAATAGACGTATAGCTGCGGGACCTGAAATTCAATCTCGTGGATTTGTATATGTACGTGAAAGTGAAGACTTATTACGTGAAGCAGAAGAGAAAGTACGTGAAATAGTAGAAGCTGGTTTACAAGAAAAACGCATAGAATGGTCTGAAATTAAGCAAAATATGCGTGATCAAATTAGTAAACTATTATTCGAAAGTACAAAACGTCGTCCTATGATTATTCCAGTAATTTCTGAAATTTAATCAAAAAGTCATTAACATAAAAGAGGTCAGAACAAGTCACCGAAATATAATGGTTGTCATGGACAATTTACTTATATTTTATGATGGTCAATTGAAAGGGGTAACGATTAATCTGTTATCTTAAGTAAATTGATACATAGATGATATTGTTCTAACCTCTTTCATCGTCTGTTTGGACTACATATTCTAAACATCAAATAGGAAATTATATATAATAACGTCGTTTTAACTAAGGTAACATAAGGAGGTGCGTCAATTGGCACAAGCAAAAAAGAAATCGACAGCTAAGAAAAAAACAACATCAAAAAAAAGAACAAATTCGAGGAAAAAGAAGAATGATAATCCGATACGTTATGTCATAGCTATTTTAGTAGTTGTATTAATGGTGTTGGGTGTTTTCCAATTAGGAATAATAGGTCGTCTAATTGACAGCTTCTTTAATTATTTATTTGGGTACAGTAGATATTTAACATATATTTTAGTACTCTTAGCAACTGGTTTTATTACATACTCTAAACGTATTCCTAAAACTAGACGAACGGCTGGTTCGATTGTATTGCAAATTGCATTGCTATTTGTATCACAGTTAGTTTTTCATTTTAATAGTGGTATCAAAGCTGAAAGAGAACCTGTGCTTTCTTATGTGTATCAGTCATACCAACACAGTCATTTTCCAAATTTTGGTGGCGGTGTATTAGGCTTTTATTTATTAGAGTTAAGCGTACCTTTAATTTCACTATTTGGTGTATGTATTATTACTATTTTATTATTATGCTCAAGTGTTATTTTATTAACAAACCATCAACATCGTGATGTTGCAAAAGTTGTACTGGAAAATATAAAAGCTTGGTTTGGTTCATTTAATGAAAAAATGTCGGAAAGAAACCAAGAAAAACAATTGAAGCGTGAAGAAAAAGCGAGACTTAAAGAAGAACAAAAGGCACGTCAAAATGAACAGCCACAAATAAAAGATGTGAGTGATTTTACGGAAGTGCCTCAAGAAAGAGATATTCCAATTTATGGGCATACTGAAAATGAAAGTAAAAGCCAGAGTCAACCAAGTCGAAAAAAGCGAGTGTTTGATGCAGAGAATAGTTCGAATAACATCGTAAATCATCATCAAGCAGATCAGCAAGAGCAATTAACAGAACAAACTCATAACAGTGTTGAAAGTGAAAATACTATTGAAGAAGCTGGTGAAGTTACGAATGTATCGTATGTTGTTCCACCGTTAACTTTACTTAATCAACCTGCAAAACAAAAAGCAACATCTAAAGCTGAAGTACAACGTAAAGGACAAGTACTAGAGAATACATTAAAAGATTTTGGGGTAAATGCAAAAGTGACACAAATTAAAATTGGTCCTGCAGTAACTCAATATGAAATTCAACCAGCTCAAGGGGTTAAAGTGAGTAAAATTGTAAACTTGCATAATGATATTGCATTAGCTTTAGCAGCAAAAGATGTTAGAATCGAAGCGCCAATACCTGGTCGCTCTGCAGTAGGTATTGAAGTGCCAAATGAGAAAATTTCATTAGTTTCACTAAAAGAAGTTTTAGATGAAAAATTCCCGTCTAATAATAAACTAGAAGTTGGATTAGGAAGAGATATATCAGGTGATCCAATTACTGTTCCACTAAATGAAATGCCACACTTATTGGTGGCAGGATCGACGGGTAGTGGTAAATCTGTTTGTATAAATGGTATTATTACAAGTATTTTATTAAATGCTAAGCCGCATGAAGTTAAACTTATGTTAATCGATCCGAAAATGGTTGAACTAAATGTTTATAACGGAATTCCACATTTATTAATTCCGGTTGTTACAAATCCTCATAAAGCTGCTCAAGCTTTAGAAAAAATTGTAGCTGAGATGGAAAGACGTTATGATTTATTCCAACATTCATCAACTAGAAATATTAAAGGTTATAACGAATTAATCCGTAAGCAAAATCAAGAATTAGATGAGAAGCAACCAGAATTACCTTATATCGTTGTTATTGTAGATGAGCTTGCAGATTTAATGATGGTAGCTGGTAAAGAAGTTGAAAATGCGATTCAACGTATCACACAAATGGCACGTGCAGCAGGTATACATTTGATTGTAGCGACACAAAGACCTTCTGTGGATGTAATTACAGGTATCATTAAAAATAATATTCCATCTAGAATTGCTTTTGCTGTGAGTTCTCAAACAGATTCAAGAACTATTATTGGTACTGGCGGCGCAGAAAAGTTACTTGGTAAAGGTGACATGTTATACGTTGGAAATGGTGACTCATCACAAACACGTATTCAAGGGGCGTTTTTAAGTGACCAAGAGGTGCAAGATGTTGTAAATTATGTAGTAGAACAACAACAGGCAAATTATGTAAAAGAAATGGAACCAGATGCACCAGTGGATAAATCGGAAATGAAAAGTGAAGATGCTTTATATGATGAAGCGTATTTGTTTG
This sequence comes from Staphylococcus sp. GDB20D11A, assembly GCF_016893255.1. Classification (NCBI taxonomy): domain Bacteria; kingdom Bacillati; phylum Bacillota; class Bacilli; order Caryophanales; family Staphylococcaceae; genus Staphylococcus; species Staphylococcus sp. GDB20D11A. The sequence continues at coordinate 169,640 of NZ_JAFEPJ010000018.1, read as the reverse complement.
TTGTTGAACAACAAAAGGCAAGTACATCATTGTTACAACGCCAATTTAGAATTGGTTATAATAGAGCATCTAGGTTGATGGATGATTTAGAACGCAATCAGGTAATCGGTCCACAAAAAGGAAGCAAGCCTAGACAAGTTTTAATAGATCTTAATAATGACGAGGTGTAAAAAATGTCAGAAATGAATGCGGTATATAACGTTAAACAATACATTTTAAATTTGATTAAGCAAAATAAATTGGAATATGGTGACCAACTTCCAAGTAATTTATCAATTGCCAGAGAATTAAATGTAAAAACCGACGATGTTTATGAAGCAATTCAGGCATTGATTACTGAACAAGTCATTAAAGATAATTTTGAAGAGGGCACAAGTGTTAAGTCACTGCCCCCTTTCTTTTATCCATTGAATGAACTTATAAGTATTGGGCAAATGATTAAAAATGCAGGATTTGAATGCGGAACTGAATACTTAAATTTTGATGAGCAACCAGCAACTATGTTAGATGCAAATTTGTTGAGCGTTGAAGAAGGATATCCAGTAACCATTATAGAACGATTACGAACTGCCGATGGAGAACCGGTCGTCTATTGTTTAGATAAAATTGCTAAAAAAGAATTAACATGTACAGAGTATCAAATGAGCAATGGATCGATACTAAGTGCGATAAAAGAACAAAGTAATCATAATATTTGTTACGCTGATACAGAAATTGAAGCGGTAAATTATGAACCTCGAATATCCGAAGTACTTAATGCTTCGCCACACGAAGGTTTGATTTTATTAAAAATTACGCACTACAATGAATTAGATGAACCTATTTTGTATTCATTAAATTATATGAAAAATAGCTTAGTTCAATTTAAAATCACTAGAAAAATATAGATTTAAGAAGATATAGAGGAGGCTATATATTTGAGTAGACAATCTCAACCAAATATACATATCAAAGTTTCACCAACAACTAAATTTAAAACAACTACTATAGTTTTTAAATTTATGGCACCTTTAGAATATGACACAATAACAGCTAGATCATTATTAAGCAAATTATTAGTTCGAGCAACTAAGAAATGGCCAACTGATAAGTCGTTTAATAATCACTTAGCCGATTTATATGGTGCGTATGTGAATAGTACAATTTCAAAATTCAAAGATCAGCATGTCATTACATTTTCATTAGAAATTGTTAATGAACGTTATTTAAGAAACGGTGAATCATTATTTAATCAAGGATTAGATTTATTACAAGAAATCATTTGGAATCCATTAATTGAAAATAAAGCATTCAATGATAATTTTGTTAACCAAGAGAAAACATTATTAGCCAAAAAAATAGAAGCAATGGTAGATAACAAAGCACAATATTCGTTTTTAAAATTACTCGACCATATGTTTGAAAATGAAGCATACAAATACTTATCTACAGGACAACTAGAACAAATCCCACATATTACTGCTGAAACACTATATCATACATATCAATCAATGATTAATAATGATCAATGTTCTGTTTATGTTGTCGGCAATGTAGAACCTGAAAGTGTTGAGAAACAAATACGTGAAAAATTTGCACTTAAACCATTCGATAAACATCAATTCCAACATTCTACTCATGATTTACATGATGAAGAAGTTGATTATATTGTTGAATATGATGACGTGGATCAAGCTAAATTAAATATGGGATACCGTTTTCCAACACAATATGGCCAAAGTGGATATGCTGCCTTTGTTGTATTTAACATGATGTTTGGAGGAGATCCTTCATCTGTTTTATTTAATGAAGTGCGAGAAAAGCAAAGTTTAGCGTACTCTATACATTCACAAATTGATGGCAAAAATGGCTATTTATTTGTTTTGAGTGGGGTTTCAAGTGATAAGTACGAAACTGCAAAAGACACTATTATAAGTGAATTTGAAAAAATAAAAGCAGGAGATTTCACTGAAGAAAAATTAGAGTTAGCTAAAAAAGTAATTATTTCTCATCGATATGAATCTGAAGATCGTCCGAAAAGTATTATAGAGATTATGCATAACCAAATATTATTAGAGCAACCACAAAGCAAAGAAACATTTATAAATGATATACAGAAGGTAAGTCGCGAAGATATTGTTTCTGTTGCTGAAAAAGCATTTTTAGATACAATCTATGTGTTGACAAAAGGAGGGGATAAATAATGAAAGAGCGTTATTATGAATTAATAGACGAAAGAGTATTCGAACAAGAATTAGAAAATGGTTTACGATTATTTATTATCCCCAAACCAGGTTTTCAAAAGACATTTGTCACTTACACTACACAATTTGGTTCATTAGATAATCAATTCAAACCCCTTGGACAAGACCAATTTGTTACTGTACCTGATGGAGTTGCTCACTTTTTAGAACATAAATTATTTGAAAAAGAAGAAGAAGACTTATTTACTGCGTTTGCTGAAGATAATGCACAAGCAAATGCGTTTACAAGCTTTGATCGTACAAGCTACTTGTTCAGTGCAACTGATAATATTGAAAACAACATTAAACGTTTACTTACAATGGTTGAAACGCCTTATTTTACAAAAGAAACTGTTGATAAAGAAAAAGGTATTATTGCAGAAGAAATAAAAATGTATCAAGAACAACCTGGATATAAATTAATGTTTAATACATTGCGTGCAATGTATCAACAACATCCAATACGTGTTGATATTGCCGGTAGTGTAGAAAGTATATACGATATTACAAAAGATGATTTGTATCTATGTTATGAAACGTTTTATCATCCATCAAATATGGTTTTATTTGTTGTTGGTGATGTGAATCCAGAAGAAATATGTCGAATAGTAAAACAACACGAGGATGCGCGTAATAAAGTTAACCAACCCAAAATCGAACGAGGACTCGTTGATGAACCGGAGGATGTTAAAGAAGCATTTGTTACTGAATCTATGAAAATTCAATCACCAAGACTAATGCTTGGTTTTAAAAATAAACCATTACAAGAAGCGCCTCAAAAATATGTACAACGTGATTTAGAAATGTCATTATTCTTTGAGTTAATTTTTGGGGAAGAAACAGATTTTTATCAGAATTTATTAAACGAAGGACTTATCGATGATACATTTGGTTATCAATTTGTACTAGAGCCGACGTATAGTTTTTCAATCGTGACAAGCGCTACTGAAGAACCAGATAAATTAAAAAAATTATTATTAGATGAGTTGCGTGATAAAAAAGGCAATTTCCAAGATGCAGAAGCATTTGAACTTTTGAAAAAGCAATTTATAGGTGAATTCATATCAAGTTTAAACTCACCTGAATATATTGCTAATCAATATACTAAATTGTATTTTGAAGGTGTTAGTGTGTTTGACATGTTAGACATTGTTGAAAACATCACGTTAGATAGTATTAATGAAACGTCATCGTTATATTTAAATTTAGATCAGCAAGTCGATAGTCGTTTGGAGATTAAAAAGTAATGAAAGCATTAGTATTAGGTGGTTCTGGTTCAATTGGTTCTGAGATAGTCAAACAATTATTAACTGATGGATTTGAAGTTTATGTGCAATATTATCGTACTGATATAAATGAATTAACTAGCAAATTTAATGATGATAAAGTTCATTTTATACAAGCGGATTTATCTCAAACAATTGATATTGACAAAACATTTGGTGACATTAAATCATTAGACTGTTTAATATATGCAAGTGGTCAGTCTTTATATGGTGTTTTACAAGATATGAAAGACCATGATATTGATGCATGTTATCAGTTGAATGTGTTGCAATTAATTCGATTATGTAGATATTTCGTTGATGTTTTACGTCAAAGTGACAATGGAAGAATTATTGTAATTTCATCAATTTGGGGTGAGACAGGAGCTAGTATGGAAACTATTTATTCGACGATGAAAAGTGCACAATTAGGTTTCGTTAAGGCGCTTAGTCAAGAGCTTGCACTAACATCAGTGACAGTAAATGCTATCGCACCTGGATTTGTAGCTGGTAATATGGCAAGTGAGTGGCAAGAAGATGAACTTCAAGCAATGATAACTGAATTACCACAACAGCGATTGGTTTTACCGAGTGAGGTTGCTCATACATGCGCCTATTTATATCACCCAAATGCTAGAAGTGTTACTGGAACTATACAGAAAGTTAATGGTGCTTGGTATATTTAAAATATAGAACTATTTTTATGAGCAAATGTTTTTATGATTGATGTTATAATATGAATATTACAATGAATCATAATTTGTTAATTAAACAAGGGGTGAGGTTCACCATGACAGTTGCAGAGAAAAAAGAATGGTACCTAGAATACGAAATTGAAATTAATAGACCGGGTCTTTTAGGTGATGTATCTAGTTTATTAGGTATGTTAGGTATAAGTATTGTTACAATTAATGGTGTTGATCAAGGTAAACGAGGCCTTTTAATTAAAACAGACAACCTTGAAAAAGTTGAACGTTTTGAGCAAATAGCTCGTGGTATAAATGAAATTGAAATAACAAAGCTTAAAAAACCAGAATTAAGAGACCGTCTTGCAGTTAGACATGGTAGATATATTGAGCAAGATGCAAAAGATAAGAAAACCTTTCGATTTGAGCGTGAAGATTTAGGCTTGTTAGTAGACTTTTTAGCTGAATTGTTCAAAGAAGAAGGTCATAAGTTGATTGGCATTAGAGGTATGCCACGGGTTGGTAAAACTGAATCAATTGTTGCGGGAAGTGTTTGTGCACATAAGAGATGGTTATTTATTAGTTCTACTTTAATAAAACAAACTGTACGTAGCTCTCTAATTAAAGGGGAATATGATGCCAATCATGTATATATTATTGATGGTGCAGTTACTGCCAGAGAATCTAATCCAAAACATCAAGAACTTGTTAACGAAGTTATGACGTTACCATCAATCAAAGTCGTTGAACATCCTGATTTATTTGTTGAAACAAGTACTTGTACAATGGAAGATTTTGACTATATTATCGAATTGAGAGAAAATGAAAATCAAGAAATACATTACGACGAAATGAAGAAACAGACAGTCCAAAGTAAGAATAATTTAGATTTTGGAGATCCATTTGGTGGTGGTTTTGGTTTCTTCGAGTAAGTGTAAGGAGGCTATGAATTGAAAACGGTCGGTGAAGCGCTAAAAGGTAGACGTGAAAGGTTAGGAATGACTTTAACAGAATTAGAGCAACGTACTGGAATTAAACGTGAAATGCTAGTGCATATTGAAAATAATGAATTCGATCAACTACCGAATAAAAATTACAGCGAAGGATTTATTAGAAAATATGCAAGCGTAGTAAATATTGAACCTAACCAATTAATTCAAGCTCATCAAGATGAAATTCCATCAAACCAAGCCGAATGGGACGAAGTAATTACAGTTTTCAATAATAATAAAGACTTAGATTATAAGAGTAAATCAAAAGAGCCAATACAATTATTAGTAATCATGGGTATTACAGTTTTAATAACTTTATTGTTATGGATCATGTTAGTTTTAATATTTTAACAGAAATAAATTAGTGAGAAATGAGGATGTATAATGAATATTCCGAACCAGATTACGGTTTTTAGAGTAGTGTTAATACCAGTTTTTATATTGTTTGCGTTAGTTGATTTTGGATTTGGCAATGTGTCATTTCTAGGAGGATATGAAATAAGAATTGAGTTATTAATCAGTGGTTTTATTTTTATATTGGCTTCCCTTAGCGATTTTGTTGATGGTTATTTAGCTAGAAAATGGAATTTAGTTACAAATATGGGGAAATTTTTGGATCCATTAGCGGATAAATTATTAGTTGCAAGTGCTTTAATTGTACTTGTACAACTAGGACTAACAAATTCTGTAGTAGCAATCATTATTATTGCCAGAGAATTTGCCGTAACTGGTTTACGTTTACTACAAATTGAACAAGGATTCGTAAGTGCAGCTGGTCAATTAGGTAAAATTAAAACAGCAGTTACTATGGTAGCAATTACTTGGTTGTTATTAGGTGATCCATTGGCAACATTGATTGGTTTGTCATTAGGACAAATGTTATTATACATTGGCGTTATTTTTACTATCTTATCTGGTATTGAATACTTTTATAAAGGTAGAGATGTTTTTAAACAAAAATAAATATTTGTTTATACTAGATTTCGTTTTCATATGGAATCTAGTTTTTTTAATCCCAATTTTAGAAATTAGCCACGCAATTGTTTATAATGATATATTGTAAAACAATATTTGTTCATTTTTTTAGGAAAATGTGTTGTAGCATCTGATACATTGAATTTAAAATTGATGTGAATTTTTAAATGGAATACATGAAAAAAATGAATTAAACGATACAAGGGGGATATAAATGTCAATTGCCATTATTGCTGTAGGCTCAGAACTATTGCTAGGTCAAATCGCTAATACCAATGGACAATTTCTATCTAAAGTATTTAATGAAATTGGACAAAATGTATTAGAACATAAAGTTATTGGAGATAATAAAAAACGTTTAGAATCAAGTGTACGTCATGCGTTAGAAAAATATGATACTGTTATTTTAACAGGTGGCTTAGGTCCTACGAAAGATGACTTAACGAAGCATACAGTGGCCCAGATTGTTGGTAAAGATTTAGTTATTGATGAGCCTTCTTTAAAATATATTGAAAGCTATTTTGAGGAACAAGGACAAGAAATGACACCTAATAATAAACAACAGGCTTTAGTAATTGAAGGTTCAACTGTATTAGCAAATCATCATGGCATGGCTCCAGGAATGATGGTGAATTTTGAAAACAAACAAATTATTTTATTACCAGGTCCACCGAAAGAAATGCAACCAATGGTAAAAAATGAATTGTTGTCACATTTTATAAACCATAATCGAATTATACACTCTGAACTATTAAGATTTGCGGGAATAGGTGAATCTAAAGTAGAAACAGTATTAATAGATCTTATCGATAAACAGACTAATCCTACGATTGCGCCTTTGGCAGGAAGTCATGAAGTATATATTAGATTGACTGCAAATGCCGACTCAAAAGAACAAGCACAATCATTGATTCAACCTGTTAAGCAAGAAATTCTTGATCGTATTGGAGAATATTATTATGGTTCAGATGACACATTAATTGAGCAAGCTGTAATAAAGAAAATTCATGAACCTTTTGTAATATATGATGGTATTACTAATGGTGCGTTATATCATCGATTGAAAGAAGTGGATTTAAACGATGTTCTAAAGGGTATGATTAATCACAATGAAAAATTTGTTGATATTAATAAACCTATTGAGCAGCAATTAAAAGATGCAGTGCAATTTGTTAATAAATTATTTAATGTGTCATCAGCAATTATTCTATTAGAGTATGATGGTGTAGTCCATATAGGCTATGATAATAACTTAGAATTTAAAACTGAGCAATTTAAAATGTCTAAATCTAGAAATTTATTAAAGAACAGAAGTCAAAATTATGCGCTTATAAGATTATTAAATTGGCTTAGAACAACAAATTAATTGTATTATCGATAAAAATATAAGCACGTTTGTTCGTTTTTTGTGTTTTGATTCCAAGACTTTATACGAACAAATATTCGCAAAACACTTGTATTTTATTTTGAATCCTTGTATAGTATTGGTAAGATAATTAAAAGATAGCAATTTCAATTAGGAGGTCTCGCTTTGGATAACGATCGTCAAAAAGCTTTAGATACAGTAATTAAAAATATGGAGAAATCTTTCGGTAAAGGTGCCGTAATGAAGTTGGGTGACAATATAGGTCGCCGAGTTTCAACTACATCAACTGGTTCAGTTACATTAGATAATGCGCTAGGTGTAGGTGGATATCCTAAAGGACGAATTATTGAAATTTATGGTCCTGAAAGTTCTGGTAAGACAACAGTAGCGCTTCACGCTATTGCTGAAGTACAAAGTAATGGCGGGGTGGCAGCATTTATCGATGCTGAACATGCTTTAGATCCAGAATATGCTCAAGCATTAGGCGTAGATATCGATAATTTATATTTATCGCAACCGGATCATGGTGAACAAGGTCTTGAAATCGCCGAAGCATTTGTTAGAAGTGGTGCAGTTGATATTGTAGTTGTAGACTCAGTTGCTGCTTTAACACCTAAAGCTGAAATTGAAGGAGAAATGGGAGACACTCACGTTGGTTTACAAGCTCGTTTAATGTCACAAGCGTTACGTAAACTTTCAGGTGCTATTTCTAAATCAAATACAACTGCTATTTTCATCAACCAAATTCGTGAAAAAGTTGGTGTTATGTTCGGTAATCCAGAGACTACACCAGGTGGACGTGCATTAAAATTCTATAGTTCAGTAAGACTAGAAGTACGTCGTGCAGAACAGCTTAAACAAGGACAAGAAATTGTAGGTAATAGAACTAAAATTAAAGTCGTTAAAAATAAAGTGGCACCACCATTTAGAGTAGCTGAAGTTGATATTATGTATGGACAAGGTATTTCTAAAGAGGGTGAACTTATTGATTTAGGTGTTGAAAACGACATCGTTGATAAATCAGGAGCATGGTATTCTTACAATGGCGAACGAATGGGTCAAGGTAAGGAAAATGTTAAAATGTACTTGAAAGAAAACCCACAAATTAAAGAAGAAATTGATCGTAAATTGAGAGAAAAATTAGGTATATCTGATGGTGATGTTGAAGAAACAGAAGATGCACCAAAGTCATTATTTGACGAAGAATAGTACACAAATTTATATCTATAGTTAAACTTAGCAAATTTCCTTATAGGATTGATTGAAAGTGATATTCATCTCATAAAGCTGGAATAATATCTAACTTTATGGGATGCACTTCAAATCGAGACTATAAGGTTTTTTATTTTATTTATTATTACATTATCAATAGTTTTATAATCGAGCTTCAAAACTTTAGAAAATAGTAGAAATAGCATTCAATATAGTGCAAAAGTGCAAATTGATAACTTGACACTTATCTCCTATAAACCGTACAATTAATTTGTATGATTTATATATAATTTCATAAAGTCATATTGAATTTCATATAAAGAGCAAACCCTAGAAAAGGAGGTGTTTGTGTGAATTTATTAAGCCTCCTACTCATTTTGCTGGGGATCATTCTAGGAGTTGTTGGAGGGTATGTTGTTGCCCGAAATTTGTTGCTTCAAAAGCAATCACAAGCTAGACAAACTGCCGAAGATATTGTAAATCAAGCACATAAAGAAGCTGACAATATCAAAAAAGAGAAATTACTTGAGGCAAAAGAAGAAAACCAAATCCTAAGAGAACAAACTGAAGCAGAACTACGTGAAAGACGTAGCGAACTTCAAAGACAAGAAACCCGACTTCTTCAAAAAGAAGAAAACTTAGAGCGTAAATCTGATCTATTAGATAAAAAAGATGAGATTTTAGAGCAAAAAGAATCAAAAATTGAAGAAAAACAACAACAAGTAGATGCAAAAGAGAGTAGTGTTCAAACGTTAATAATGAAGCATGAACAAGAATTAGAACGCATCTCCGGTCTCACTCAAGAAGAAGCTATTAATGAGCAACTTCAAAGAGTAGAGGAAGAACTGTCACAAGATATTGCAGTACTTGTTAAAGAAAAAGAAAAAGAAGCTAAAGAAAAAGTTGATAAAACAGCAAAAGAATTATTAGCTACAGCAGTACAAAGATTAGCAGCAGATCACACAAGTGAATCAACGGTATCAGTAGTTAACTTACCTAATGATGAGATGAAAGGTCGAATCATTGGACGAGAAGGACGAAACATCCGCACACTTGAAACTTTAACTGGCATTGATTTAATTATTGATGACACACCAGAAGCAGTTATATTATCTGGTTTTGATCCAATAAGAAGAGAAATTGCTAGAACAGCACTTGTTAACTTAGTATCTGATGGACGTATTCATCCAGGTAGAATTGAAGATATGGTCGAAAAAGCTAGAAAAGAAGTAGACGATATTATTAGAGAAGCAGGTGAACAAGCTACATTTGAAGTGAACGCACATAATATGCATCCTGACTTAGTAAAAATTGTAGGGCGTTTAAACTATCGTACAAGTTACGGTCAAAATGTACTTAAACATTCAATTGAAGTTGCGCATCTTGCTAGTATGTTAGCTGCTGAGCTAGGCGAAGATGAGACATTAGCGAAACGAGCTGGACTTTTACATGATGTTGGTAAAGCAATTGATCATGAAGTAGAAGGTAGTCATGTTGAAATCGGTGTAGAATTAGCGAAAAAATATGGTGAAAATGAAACAGTTATTAATGCAATCCATTCTCACCATGGTGATGTTGAACCTACATCTATTATATCTATCCTTGTTGCTGCTGCAGATGCATTGTCTGCGGCTCGTCCAGGTGCAAGAAAAGAAACATTAGAGAATTATATTCGTCGATTAGAACGTTTAGAAACGTTATCAGAAAGTTATGATGGTGTAGAAAAAGCATTTGCGATTCAGGCAGGTAGAGAAATCCGAGTGATTGTATCTCCTGAAGAAATTGATGATTTAAAATCTTATCGATTGGCTAGAGATATTAAAAATCAGATTGAAGATGAATTACAATATCCTGGTCATATCAAGGTGACAGTTGTTCGAGAGACTAGAGCAGTAGAATATGCGAAATAATTTTTGTCTCCCTCACAAATTAGTGAGGGAGCTTTTTTAAGTTGTAGTCTCAATCTAGTTAGACAGCACTTTATTGGTAATAACTATATTAAACAGTAGTTATTTGAAAGTAAGACGGACCTTATATTAAATAAGAAGTTATTGCTTTTAATAAAAATGTTTTAGGCTTCGTAATTACTATATTTATATTATGTAAACCTAAAAAGGTGATTGCTTTTCTATCCAATAAAAAAGAAGAGAAGATGTAACACATCTTCTCTTCTGTAATATTAATTAGGATTTATTTCTAAGTTGAGTTATTTTAATTGTAAATCTGTTTTCTTTAATTCTTTTATAACTTCTGCAGTATCATAACAATTTGTTGCAATTGTTGAATATCTCTCTGCTAAACGATATGCATTAATGTAAAGCTTTAAACTTTCTTTAGCTATATCCTCTGCATCTTCGAATTTTGATGGGTTAGACATAACCACTAATTCTGCAAATTTTTCTGGATCAATATTAATAGACATGTATTTATTTACAACTCCTATTTATTTTGATGTCTTAATACTAACATATTGAAGTTTTCAGACAAAGTAATGTCTCTTTATAATTGAAGAAAAATAATTCAAAGAATTTAATATTTACTTTAAATATTAGAACGTATGAATTAAACTAGTATTTATGAGAGGATGAACAAAACATGAGAATAATGTTTATAGGGGATATCGTAGGTAAAATTGGACGAGACGCAATTGAAACGTACATACCTCAACTGAAGCAAAAATATAAACCAACAGTTACAATTGTAAATGCTGAAAATGCAGCACATGGTAAAGGTTTGACTGAAAAAATATATAAACAATTACTAAGAAATGGTGTAGATTTCATGACTATGGGTAATCACACATATGGTCAACGTGAAATTTATGATTTTATAGATGAAGCAAAACGACTAGTAAGACCAGCGAATTTTCCGGATGAAGCGCCGGGAATTGGTATGAGATTTATACAAATTAATGATATTAAACTTGCAGTTATTAATCTGCAAGGAAGAGCGTTTATGCCAGATATTGATGATCCTTTTAAAAAGGCAGATCAATTAGTCAAGGAAGCACAAGAACAAACTCCATTTATATTTGTTGATTTTCATGCAGAAACAACTTCTGAAAAGTATGCAATGGGATGGCATTTAGATGGTAGAGCTAGCGCTGTTGTTGGAACGCATACACACATTCAAACTGCAGATGAACGTATTTTACCAAAGGGGACAGGGTATATAACGGATGTTGGTATGACAGGCTTTTATGACGGCATTTTAGGAATAAATAAAACAGAGGTAATTGAGCGTTTTATCACTAGTTTGCCACAAAGACATGTTGTTCCAAATGAAGGTAGAAGTGTATTATCTGGTGTTGTTATTGATTTGGACAAAGAAGGTAAAACAAAGCACATCGAACGTATATTGATAAATGATGACCATCCATTTTCAACATTTTAAAATTACGTAAGTAAACATTCGAATCGGACCCTATCGTCCATTAGTATGAATTTAATATAGTACCACTGTTTACATAGTAAATCGGTGGTTCTTTTTGTTATCATTTAATATGAAATATATCCATAGGAGGCATATAACTATGAAACCACAATTATCGTGGAAAGTTGGCGGTCAACAAGGCGAAGGTATTGAATCAACTGGGGAAATCTTCGCTACGGCTATGAATAGAAAAGGATATTATTTATATGGATATAGACATTTTTCAAGTCGTATCAAAGGTGGACATACGAATAATAAAATTAGAGTTTCTACGACGCCTGTTCATGCAATTAGTGATGATTTAGATATTTTGATTGCATTTGACCAAGAAACAATTGATGTTAACCATCATGAAATGAGAGAAGACAGTATCATTTTAGCTGATGCCAAGGCTAAACCTGTGAAACCAGAAGGATGTCATGCACAGCTTATTGAATTACCTTTTACAGCAACCGCTAAAGAATTAGGTACAGCATTAATGAAAAACATGGTTGCAATAGGTGCTACTAGCGCATTGATGAATTTGAATACAAATACATTTGAAGAACTTATTACTAATATGTTTTCTAAAAAAGGTGACAAGGTAGTTGAAGTCAATATCCAAGCATTAAACGAAGGTTATCAATTAATGCAATCCCGCTTACCTGAAATCGACGGGGACTTTGAATTAGAGTCAACAGATGCACTACCACATCTATATATGATTGGTAACGATGCCATTGGATTAGGTGCAATTGCTGCAGGTTCACAATTTATGGCGGCATATCCTATTACACCTGCGTCTGAAGTTATGGAATATATGATTGCCAATATATCTAAAGTAAACGGAGCGGTTATTCAAACAGAAGATGAAATTGCTGCTGTAACTATGGCTATTGGTGCAAATTATGGTGGAGTCAGAGCGTTTACGGCTAGTGCTGGTCCAGGTTTATCTTTAATGATGGAAGCAATTGGATTATCTGGTATGACTGAAACGCCATTAGTCATTATTAATACCCAACGAGGTGGACCTTCTACTGGATTACCTACGAAACAAGAACAGTCAGATTTAATGCAAATGATTTATGGTACACATGGTGATATTCCAAAAATTGTTGTAGCACCAACTGATGCAGAAGATGCATTTTATTTAACTATGGAATCCTTTAATTTAGCAGAACAATATCAATGCCCTGTTATAGTTTTAAGTGATTTGCAATTATCTTTAGGTAAACAAACTGTTGAAAAATTAGATTATAATCGCATTGAAATTAAACGTGGTGAAATCATTCAATCTGATATTGAACGTGAAGAAGATGATAAAGGTTATTTCAAGCGTTATGCGTTAACATCCAATGGTGTTTCTCCTAGACCTATCCCCGGTGTTAAAGGAGGTATTCATCATATAACTGGTGTGGAACACAATGAAGAAGGTAAACCTAGTGAATCTGCGTCAAATAGACAACAACAAATGGAAAAACGAATGCGTAAAATTGAGCAGTTAGTAATTGAATCGCCAGTAGAAGCTAACTTACAACATGAGGATGCAGATATTCTTTATATCGGTTTTATTTCTACAAAAGGTGCAATTCAAGAAGGTAGTAACCGTTTGAATCAACAAGGCATAAAAGTTAACACTATACAAATTAGACAATTGCATCCATTCCCTACAAGCGTTATTCAAGATGCAGTTAATAAAGCGAAGAAAGTCGTTGTAGTGGAGCACAATTATCAAGGACAATTGGCTAGTATTATAAAAATGAATGTCAATATTCATGATAAGATTGAAAATTATACAAAGTATGATGGGACACCTTTCCTACCACATGAAATCGAAGAAAAAGGAAAAATAATTGCTACTGAAATAAAGGAGATGGTATAGATGGCGACATTTAAAGATTTTAGAAATAATGTTAAGCCTAACTGGTGCCCTGGATGTGGCGATTTCTCAGTACAAGCTGCAATTCAAAAAGCAGCCGCAAATATAGGGTTAGAACCTGAAGAAGTAGCTATCATCACCGGTATAGGATGTTCTGGCCGTCTTTCAGGATATATTAATTCTTATGGCGTTCATTCTATTCACGGACGTGCATTACCTTTAGCTCAAGGTGTAAAAATGGCGAATAAAGATTTAACTGTTATTGCATCTGGAGGAGATGGTGATGGTTATGCTATAGGTATGGGGCATACAATCCATGCTTTAAGAAGAAATATGAACATGACGTATATAGTCATGGATAATCAAATTTATGGTTTGACAAAGGGACAAACATCGCCGTCATCAGCAGTAGGATTCGTTACTAAAACAACGCCAAAAGGTAATATAGAAAAAAATGTTGCGCCTTTAGAATTAGCATTATCATCTGGTGCCACATTTGTAGCCCAAGGTTTTTCAAGTGATATTAAAGGATTAACAAAACTAATTGAAGATGCAATTAATCATGATGGATTTTCATTCGTTAATGTCTTTTCACCATGTGTGACTTATAATAAAATTAACACATACGATTGGTTTAAAGAACATTTAACAAGTGTTGATGACATTGAAAATTATGATTCTACAGATAAACAATTAGCGACTAAAACTGTTATTGAACATGAATCTTTAGTAACTGGTATTGTTTATCAAGATAAAGAAACACCATCATATGAATCTCAAATTAAAGAGTTAGATGATACACCACTAGCTAAAAGAGATATCAAAATTACTGAAGACACGTTCAATGCATTAACTGAACAATTTATTTAATAATTAAAACTGAGTCGTATAAATGTGTTTATAACAGATCCATTTATGCTACTCAGTTTTTTTACTATTACAAAAAATAAAGGAGTTTTTAAAAATGAAAGACACATTAATGAGTATACAAATAATTCCTAAAACACCAAACAATGACAATGTTATACCTTACGTAGACGAGGCGATTAAAATAATTGACGAATCTGGTTTGCATTTTAGAGTAGGTCCGTTAGAAACGACAGTACAAGGAAATATGAATGAATGTTTAATTTTAATACAATCATTAAATGAACGAATGGTGGAACTGGAATGTCCAAGTATTATTAGCCAAGTTAAGTTTTATCATGTGCCAGATGGCATCACTATTGAAACTTTAACTGAAAAATATGATGAATAACATTAAAAGTGAAGTAAACTGGATTTGAATTGGCTTGTTAGAGATGACGTATAACTTTAACTGCTTTTGCACTTTATAGTTAAATTTAATATAATTATTAAATGATACGGGCAAATAGAAAGGATTTTGTAAAGTGAACGAAGAACAAAGAAAAGCAAGTTCTGTAGATGTTTTAGCTGAGAGAGATAAGAAAGCAGAAAAAGATTATAGTAAATATTTTGAACATGTTTATCAACCGCCTAATTTAAAAGAAGCGAAAAAAAGAGGTAAACAAGAAGTTCGTTATAATAGAGATTTCCAAATTGATGAAAAATATCGCGGTATGGGGAACGAGCGTACATTTTTAATTAAAACATATGGATGTCAAATGAATGCACATGACACTGAGGTCATTGCTGGTATACTTGAAGCATTAGGCTATCAAGCAACGACTGATATTAACACTGCAGATGTTATTTTAATTAATACATGTGCGATTAGAGAAAATGCCGAGAACAAAGTGTTTAGTGAAATTGGTAATTTGAAGCATTTGAAGAAAGAACGACCTGATATTTTAATCGGAGTTTGTGGTTGTATGTCACAAGAAGAGTCAGTAGTGAATAAAATTTTAAAATCGTATCAAAATGTAGATATGATTTTTGGTACACATAATATTCATCATTTACCAGAAATTTTAGAAGAAGCATACTTATCTAAAGCAATGGTTGTTGAAGTATGGTCTAAAGAAGGAGACGTTATTGAAAATCTTCCAAAAGTCCGTGAAGGCAACATTAAAGCATGGGTCAATATTATGTATGGTTGTGATAAGTTTTGTACATATTGCATTGTTCCATTTACAAGAGGTAAAGAACGAAGCCGTAGACCTGAAGATATTATAGATGAAGTACGTGAGCTTGCTCGTGAAGGTTACAAAGAAATAACGCTTTTAGGTCAAAATGTAAATTCATATGGTAAAGATTTACAGGATATAGAATATGACTTAGGAGATCTTTTACAAGCAATTTCTAAAATAGCGATTCCAAGAGTTCGTTTCACAACAAGTCATCCTTGGGACTTCACAGATCACATGATTGATGTTATTTCAGAGGGCGGTAATATCGTTCCTCATATCCACTTGCCAGTTCAATCTGGAAATAATGCAGTATTAAAAATAATGGGTAGAAAATATACACGAGAAAGTTATTTGGATTTAGTAAAACGAATCAAAGATAGAATTCCAAATGTAGCATTAACTACAGATATTATTGTAGGCTATCCAAATGAATCAGAGGAACAATTTGAAGAAACTTTAACTTTGTATGATGAAGTTGGTTTTGAACATGCATATACGTATTTGTATTCACAACGTGATGGTACGCCTGCTGCTAAAATGAAAGATAATGTACCTTTAGATGTCAAAAAGGAACGATTGCAACGTTTGAATAAAAAAGTTGGTCATTATTCACAAATAGCTATGAGTAAGTACGAAGGACAAACTGTAACAGTACTTTGTGAAGGTAGTAGTAAAAAAGATGATCAGGTTCTTGCTGGCTACACTGATAAAAATAAGTTAGTTAATTTCAAAGCGCCTAAAGAAATGATTGGTAAACTAGTGGAAGTACGAATAGATGAAGCTAAACAGTATTCATTAAATGGCAGTTTTGTAAAGGAAGTAGAGCCGGAAATGGTGATTCAATAAATGTATAATAAAGATGACGTGTTGAAACAAGCGGATAATATTGCAAATAAAATTAAAAATTTGGATACTATCAAAACATATCAACAAATTGAAGCACAGATTCATCAGAACCAAACGATAAAGACTAAAATGGATATGTTAAAAAAGCATCAAAAACAAGCAGTAAACTTTCAAAATTACGGGAAACAAAATGCGCTAGAACAGTCGGAACATACCATTCAAAGTATAGAAGCAGAAATAAATACATTGCCCATAGTTGAACAGTTTCAAACTTCACAATATGAAGCGAATCAATTATTGAAAATGTTTGTATCAACAATGGAAACACGTTTAAATGACCATAATAAAGCCAAACATAGTGATTAATTACAAACAAAAAGGAGAACAATCATATGAAATCAAGAAAACTGGCTATAACTGCACTTTTAATTGCAATAAATGTTGTATTAAGCAGTATTATCATCATTCCTCTAGGACCAGTTAAGGCAGCACCAGTACAGCATTTTGTAAATGTATTAAGTGCGGTCATAGTAGGTCCTTGGTATGGATTAGCTCAAGCGCTTATATCATCAATTTTAAGAGTTCTTTTTGGAACTGGTACAGCTTTTGCATTTCCGGGTAGTATGATTGGAGTTTTATTGGCTAGTATGTTTTACATATATCGTAAACATATATTCATGGCCGCGGTCGGTGAAGTACTTGGAACTGGTGTCATCGGAAGTTTAATTTGTATACCATTAGCATATTTCCTTGGGCTTCAAGACTTCTTCATTAAACCGTTAATGATTACGTTCATAGTCTCAAGTGCTATCGGATCTATTATAAGTTATTTCTTATTAATTACTCTAAAAAAACGTGGTATTCTTCAAAGGTTTATAAAATAATTTTATGATATATGATTTCAAACAGAGTCATTGTTCATTTTAATATTGAACGCCCTTACTTAATTAAATGTCTTGAATGTTAGAATTTTAATATAATTCTAAACATGCTATTAACACATTTTATTAGGTTTGAGGCGTTTTCTTATACATTTAAGATGCTTCGTTATTATATGGTATGAATAGGTTTGTAAAAGTAAGTATGTTAAAATGTATAAGTTAAATAATTAATAATTAGAAAGCTTACAAACGAATATATTGTAAAGAAAAATTTTAAAAAGAGACAAGGGTTGTGAAGAAATAATATGTCTAATGTTACACCAATGATGCAGCAATATTTAAAAATAAAATCAGAATACCAAGATTGCTTATTATTTTTTAGACTAGGTGATTTCTATGAAATGTTTTATGAAGATGCCAAGGAGGCATCACGTGTACTTGAAATTACTTTAACTAAAAGAGATGCTAAAAAAGAAAATCCAATTCCGATGTGTGGTGTTCCGTATCATTCTGCAGATAGTTATATAGATACACTTGTTAATAATGGATATAAAGTAGCTATTTGTGAACAGATGGAAGATCCGAAACAAACGAAAGGTATGGTTAGACGTGAGGTAGTAAGAATTGTGACTCCAGGAACTGTGATGGAGCAAGGTGGTGTAGATGATAAACAAAATAACTATATTTTAAGTTTTGTTATGAATCAACCTGAAATTGCGCTTAGTTACTGTGATGTTTCTACTGGTGAATTAAAGGTTACACATTTTAATGATGAAGCGACTTTATTAAATGAAATTACGACGATAAACCCTAACGAAGTTGTTATCAATGACAATATTTCCGATCATTTAAAAAGACAAATTAATATGGTGACAGAAACAATAACAGTCAGGGAAACGTTATCATCTGAAATCTATAGTGTGAATCAAACTGAACATAAATTAATGTATCAAGCGACACAATTATTGCTAGATTATATTCATCATACACAAAAACGTGATTTATCGCATATCGAGGATGTTGTTCAATATGCAGCTATAGATTATATGAAAATGGATTTTTATGCTAAGAGAAACCTTGAGTTAACGGAAAGCATTCGATTAAAATCCAAAAAAGGAACGCTACTTTGGCTGATGGACGAAACGAAAACACCAATGGGAGCACGTCGATTAAAACAATGGATAGATAGACCACTAATAAGTAAAGAACAAATTGAAGCACGATTAGATATCGTTGATGAATTTAGTGCTCATTTCATAGAAAGAGACACCTTAAGAACATATCTTAATCAAGTGTATGATATTGAACGTCTTGTTGGGCGTGTTAGTTACGGAAATGTTAATGCGAGAGATTTAATTCAACTTAAACATTCCATTTCTGAAATACCGAACATTAAAGCATTACTAAATTCTATGAATCAGGATACTCTTGTACAAGTTAATCAACTAGAACCACTTGATGATTTACTTGATATATTAGAACAGAGTTTAGTAGAAGAACCACCAATTTCAGTTAAAGATGGTGGACTATTCAAAGTTGGTTTTAATATGCAATTAGATGAATATCTTGAAGCTTCAAAAAACGGAAAAACATGGTTAGCAGAACTACAAGCCAAAGAAAGACAACGTACAGGAATAAAATCATTGAAAATAAGCTTTAATAAAGTGTTTGGTTATTTTATAGAAATAACACGTGCCAACTTGCAAAATTTTGAACCAAGTGAATTTGGTTATATGAGGAAGCAAACGTTATCGAATGCGGAACGATTTATAACTGATGAACTTAAAGAAAAAGAAGATATCATTTTAGGTGCGGAAGACAAAGCTATTGAATTAGAATATCAATTATTTGTTCAGCTACGTGAAGAAGTTAAAAAATATACTGAACGTTTACAACAACAAGCTAAAATTATTTCAGAGTTAGATTGTTTACAGAGCTTTGCAGAAATTGCTCAAAAATATAATTATACTAGGCCTTCATTTAGTGAAAATAAAACATTAGAATTAGTGGAATCTAGGCACCCAGTAGTGGAAAGAGTAATGGATTATAATGACTATGTGCCTAATAATTGTCGATTAGATAATGAAACATTTATATATTTAATTACAGGTCCGAATATGTCTGGTAAATCGACGTATATGAGACAAGTTGCCATAATTAGCATAATGGCCCAAATGGGAGCTTATGTCCCTTGTAAAGAGGCTGTGTTACCTATATTTGATCAAATATTCACTAGAATAGGTGCGGCAGATGATTTGGTTTCAGGTAAGAGTACGTTTATGGTAGAAATGCTAGAAGCACAAAAGGCATTAACTTATGCAACAGAGGATAGTTTGATTATTTTCGATGAAATTGGACGTGGTACTTCAACGTATGACGGTTTAGCTTTAGCGCAGGCAATGATAGAGTATGTAGCTGAAACATCACATGCTAAAACGTTATTTTCAACACATTATCATGAATTGACAACATTAGATCAAGCATTACCAAGTCTAAAAAATGTTCACGTCGCTGCTAATGAATATAAAGGTGAACTTATATTCTTGCATAAAGTCAAAGATGGTGCAGTTGACGATAGTTATGGTATTCAAGTTGCGAAATTAGCTGATTTACCTGAAAAAGTTATTAGCAGAGCACAAGTGATTCTAAGCGAGTTTGAAGCGTCTGCTGGTAAAAAATCATCGATATCAAATTTAAAAATGGTCGAAAATGAACCTGAAATTAATCAAGAAAATTCAAGCTTAAGTGTTGAAGAAACAACTGATACGTTATCTCAAAAAGACTTTGAACAAGCATCATTTGATTTGTTTGAAAATGATCAAGAAAGCGAGATTGAACTACAAATTAAAAATTTGAATTTATCTAATATGACACCAATTGAGGCATTGGTGAAGTTAAGTGAATTACAAAATCAATTAAAATAGAGGTGTTGCAAAATGGGGAAAATTAAAGAACTCCAAACCTCATTAGCAAATAAAATCGCAGCAGGTGAAGTAGTTGAAAGACCGAGTTCTGTTGTGAAAGAACTGTTGGAAAATGCTATAGATGCAGGCGCTACAGAAATAAGCATTGAAGTAGAGGAATCTGGCGTCCAATCTATTCGCGTAGTCGATAATGGAAGCGGAATTGAAGCGGAAGACTTAGGATTAGTATTTCATAGACATGCGACTAGTAAATTAGATCAAGATGAAGATTTATTTCATATTAGGACATTAGGATTCCGTGGTGAAGCACTAGCCAGTATTTCATCAGTTGCTAAAGTAACATTGAAGACTTGCACGGATAATGCTAATGGAAATGAAATATATGTAGAAAATGGTGAAATATTAAATCATAAGCCTGCAAAAGCGAAAAAAGGAACAGATATACTTGTAGAATCATTATTTTATAATACACCAGCACGTTTAAAATATATTAAAAGTTTATACACTGAACTAGGTAAAATAACAGATATTGTCAACAGAATGGCAATGAGCCATCCGGACATTCGAATAGCACTCATTTCAGATGGCAAAACAATGTTAAGTACAAATGGTTCAGGACGAACTAATGAAGTGA
Organism: Staphylococcus sp. GDB20D11A; assembly: GCF_016893255.1. NCBI lineage: Bacteria > Bacillati > Bacillota > Bacilli > Caryophanales > Staphylococcaceae > Staphylococcus > Staphylococcus sp. GDB20D11A. Next base: position 148,257 of record NZ_JAFEPJ010000018.1, on the reverse strand, counting down.
TGGCAGAGATTTATGGGATGAAAGTTGCACGAGATTTAGTACATATATCTGGAGATACAAGTGATTATCACATTGAAGGTTTTGTTGCAAAACCTGAACATTCTAGAAGTAATAAGCACTATATTTCTATTTTTATTAATGGACGATACATTAAAAACTTTATGTTAAATAAAGCGATTTTAGAAGGCTATCATACACTCTTAACAATAGGTAGGTTCCCGATTTGTTATATTAATATTGAAATGGATCCAATCTTAGTAGACGTAAATGTTCATCCAACAAAACTAGAAGTGCGTTTATCAAAAGAAGAGCAACTATATCAATTGATAGTGAGCAAAATACAAGAAGCATTTAAAGACCGTATATTAATTCCTAAAAATAACTTGGATTATGTGCCGAAAAAAAATAAAGTGTTACATTCATTCGAACAACAAAAAATCGAATTTGAACAAAGACAAAACACAGAGAATAACCAAGAGAAGACGTTTTCACCTGAAGAAAGTAACAGTAAGCCATTTATGGCAGAAAATCAAAACGATGAGATAGTTATAAAAGAAGATTCATATAATCCATTCGTAACGAAAACGTCTGAAAGTTTAATAGCTGGTGATGAATCTTCCGGTTATAATAATACACGTGAAAAAGATGAAGACTACTTCAAAAAACAACAAGAAATTTTACAAGAAATGGATCAAACATTTGATTCAAATGACGATACATCTGTGCAAAATTATGAGAATAAAGCGTCCGATGATTATTATGATGTAAACGATATTAAAGGAACAAAAAGTAAAGACCCTAAACGAAGAATTCCATATATGGAAATTGTTGGCCAAGTACATGGAACGTATATTATTGCTCAAAATGAATTTGGCATGTACATGATTGACCAGCATGCAGCTCAAGAAAGAATAAAATATGAATATTTTCGAGATAAAATAGGTGAAGTTACCAATGAAGTACAAGATTTATTAATCCCGTTAACATTTCATTTTTCAAAAGATGAACAATTAGTCATTGATCAATATAAAAATGAACTTCAACAAGTAGGTATCATGTTAGAACATTTTGGTGGTCATGATTATATTGTAAGTAGCTATCCAGTTTGGTTCCCTAAAGATGAAGTAGAAGAAATTATTAAAGATATGATTGAGCTAATTTTGGAAGAGAAAAAAGTAGATATCAAAAAATTACGTGAAGATGTAGCAATCATGATGTCATGTAAAAAATCTATTAAAGCGAATCATTATTTACAAAAACATGAAATGTCTGATTTAATTGATCAATTAAGAGAAGCGGAAGATCCATTTACATGTCCACATGGTCGTCCAATTATCATTAATTTTTCAAAATACGAATTAGAAAAATTATTTAAGCGTGTGATGTAGAGAGGATGAATCAAGTGAATAACAACATATTGCCTGCCATAAGAAACATTAAAGATTTAGAGAAACTGATTAAAACAGATTATAAAATGTGTGTGCTTCTAGATATGCATATAGGACATATTAAAAGTATTATGGAATTGCTGAAGCAAAATCATATAGAGTGTTTTATTCATATAGATTTGATAAAAGGTTTAAGTCACGATGAATTTGCAAGTGAATTTATTATCCAGCAATACAAGCCAAAAGGTATTGTATCGACTAAATCTAAAGTAATAAAAAAAGCGAAATCATTAAATACTTTAACGATTTTTAGAGTGTTTATTATTGATAGTCAAGCATTGAAACGCAGTATAGATTTGATAAAAAAAGTTGAACCTGATTTTGTAGAAGTACTTCCAGGTGTTGCGAGTAAAGCGATTCATCATATTCAGAAAGAAACAAACACACAAGTCATTGCAGGTGGCCTAATTAATACAATAGATGAAGTTAATGAAGCTGTTAAAAATGGAGCGAAATATGTAACAACTAGTTATGATAAACTCTGGTGAATCATAAGGCTGCAAAAATTAGATTTTTCACTAGATTTAGTCATATAACATATTAAAAAAGCCGTTTTCATATGGGATATGTAATAAGGAATTTAAGGTATCATACAAAGAATAATTAAATAAAATAATTAGCACCTCTAAAACGATTAAAATCATTAAAGTTATAGAGGTGTTTATTTGTAAAAAATGCAACTAGTCATAAAAAATATGGCTGAAGAATGTCATTTAAGCAACTGAACGACATAGACTATTTAGTGCGGATTGATATTTCTAGTTTTCAAATTAAACTACTTTTATAAAGACTTGAAAAATTAAATTTGACAATATTTTTACAAAAACCATTGACAACGCTTTCATATCGATAGTATTATAACAAATATAATAAAAGTTAATACATAGAATAGAGACGGGAGATTTCTACGAGCCAAACTGCTAGTGTAGGAATCTCTTTGTCTTTTTGGAAGGACATTTAATATGAATGTATATTTAGCAGAATTCCTAGGAACTGCAATCTTAATCCTTTTTGGTGGTGGCGTTTGTGCCAATGTCAATTTAAAGAGAAGTGCTGCGAATGGTGCTGATTGGATTGTCATCACAGCTGGATGGGGATTAGCGGTTACAATGGGTGTGTATGCTGTCGGTCAATTCTCAGGTGCACATTTAAACCCAGCGGTGTCTTTAGCACTTGCATTAGACGGAAGTTTTGATTGGTCATTAGTTCCTGGTTATATTGTTGCTCAAATGTTAGGTGCAATTGTCGGAGCAACAATTGTATGGTTAATGTACTTGCCACACTGGAAAGCGACAGAAGAAGCTGGCGCGAAATTAGGTGTTTTCTCTACAGCACCGGCTATTAAGAATTACTTTGCCAACTTTTTAAGTGAGATTATCGGAACAATGGCATTAACTTTAGGTATTTTATTTATCGGTGTAAACAAAATTGCCGATGGTTTAAATCCTTTAATTGTCGGAGCATTAATTGTTGCAATCGGATTAAGTTTAGGCGGTGCTACTGGTTATGCAATCAACCCAGCACGTGATTTAGGTCCGAGAATTGCACATGCGATTTTACCAATAGCTGGTAAAGGTGGTTCAAATTGGTCATATGCAATCGTTCCTATCTTAGGACCAATAGCCGGTGGTTTATTAGGCGCGGTAGTATACGCTGTATTTTATAAACATACATTTAATATTGGTTGTGCAATTGCAATTGTTGTAGTTATTATTACTTTGATTTTAGGTTACATTTTAAATAAATCATCAAAAAAAGGTGATATCGAATCAATTTACTAAAATAAAAAGAAACGTAAATAGCATAATTTAACATGTTTGATTCATGGATTATGCTATTTTTTCGCCAAAATTTAACAGATTTTGTACAATGGGTTAGCGATTATTTTTTTAATAAAGGAGATACTACTAATGGAAAAATATATTTTATCTATAGACCAAGGAACAACAAGCTCAAGAGCGATTTTATTCAATCAAAAAGGGGAAATTGCAGGGATAGCACAACGTGAGTTTAAGCAACATTTTCCACAATCAGGTTGGGTTGAACATGATGCAAATGAAATTTGGACATCTGTGTTAGCTGTAATGACGGAAGTAATTAATGAAAATGATGTTAGAGCTGATCAAATTGCAGGTATCGGTATTACAAACCAACGTGAAACAACGGTTGTTTGGGACAAACATACTGGCCGCCCAATTTATCACGCAATTGTTTGGCAATCACGTCAAACACAATCAATTTGTTCAGAATTAAAACAACAAGGATATGAACAAACATTTAGAGATAAGACAGGATTGCTTTTAGATCCGTATTTTGCAGGTACAAAAGTTAAATGGATTCTAGACAATGTTGAAGGTGCACGAGAAAAAGCAGAAAATGGCGATCTATTATTTGGAACGATTGATACTTGGTTAGTATGGAAATTATCAGGAAAAGCTGCGCATATTACTGATTATTCAAATGCGAGTCGTACATTAATGTTTAATATCCATGATTTAGAATGGGACGATGAGTTATTAGAACTACTTACAGTACCTAAAAATATGTTGCCAGAAGTTAAACCTTCAAGTGAAGTATATGGTAAGACAATTGATTACCACTTCTATGGTCAAGAAGTACCAATTGCTGGTGTAGCTGGTGATCAACAAGCAGCATTATTTGGACAAGCTTGCTTCGAACGTGGTGACGTGAAAAACACATATGGAACTGGTGGTTTCATGTTAATGAATACAGGTAACAAAGCGGTTAAATCTGAAAGTGGTTTATTAACAACAATTGCTTATGGTATTGATGGAAAAGTAAATTATGCGCTTGAAGGTTCAATCTTTGTTTCGGGTTCAGCAATCCAATGGTTACGTGATGGATTAAGAATGATTAATTCAGCACCACAATCAGAAAGTTATGCGACACGAGTTGACTCTACTGAGGGTGTTTATGTTGTTCCAGCTTTTGTAGGTTTAGGAACACCGTATTGGGATTCTGAAGCACGTGGTGCGATTTTCGGTTTAACACGTGGAACTGAAAAAGAGCACTTTATCCGTGCAACATTAGAATCATTATGTTACCAAACTCGTGACGTTATGGAAGCAATGTCAAAAGACTCTGGTATCGATGTCCAAAGTTTACGTGTCGATGGTGGTGCAGTTAAGAATAACTTTATTATGCAGTTCCAAGCAGACATTGTTAATACTTCTGTTGAAAGACCTGAAATTCAAGAAACTACAGCTTTAGGTGCTGCATATTTAGCAGGTTTAGCAGTTGGATTCTGGGAGAGTAAAGATGATATCGCTAAAAACTGGAAATTAGAAGAAAAATTCGATCCGAAAATGGATGAAGGCGAAAGAGAAAAATTATATAGAGGTTGGAAAAAAGCTGTTGAAGCAACACAAGTTTTTAAAACAGAATAAACTTGTAGATTAGACTTTTGTATAAACATTGTGATACAATCAATTTAAGTTAATATTTGAATCGAGAAACGAGAGATTTGTTCGAACATGTACAATTGAAGGATTGTTTATGTGGGACAAGTCTCTCGTTTTTACATTTTTTAGGAGGCGTTTTGGAATGGCATTGTCTACTTTTAAGAGAGAACATATTAAAAAGAATTTAAGAAATGATGAATATGATTTAGTAATTATTGGTGGCGGTATTACAGGTGCAGGTATTGCACTAGACGCGAGTGAAAGAGGAATGAAAGTTGCATTGGTTGAAATGCAAGACTTTGCACAAGGAACAAGCTCAAGATCTACAAAATTAGTCCATGGTGGTTTACGTTACTTAAAACAATTCCAAATTGGAGTAGTTGCCGAAACTGGTAAAGAACGTGCGATTGTTTATGAAAATGGGCCTCATGTTACGACTCCAGAGTGGATGCTTTTACCAATGCATAAAGGTGGAACATTTGGTAAATTCTCAACATCAATTGGTTTAGGAATGTATGATCGTTTAGCAGGTGTTAAGAAGTCTGAACGTAAAAAAATGTTATCTAAAAAAGAAACTTTAGCTAAAGAACCATTAGTTAAAAAAGAAGGTCTAAAAGGCGGCGGTTACTATGTTGAATATCGTACTGACGATGCGCGTTTAACTATTGAAGTTATGAAGCGTGCTGCTGAAAAAGGCGCAGAAATTATCAACTATACTAAGTCAGAACACTTCACTTATGATAAAAATCAACAAGTAAATGGTGTTAAAGTTATTGATAAATTAACTAATGAAAATTATACAATTAAGGCTAAAAAAGTGGTTAATGCAGCAGGTCCTTGGGTTGATGATGTTAGAAGTGGTGATTATGCACGCAATAATAAAAAATTACGTTTAACTAAAGGTGTACATGTTGTTATTGATCAATCAAAATTCCCATTAGGTCAAGCAGTATACTTTGATACTGAAAAAGATGGAAGAATGATTTTTGCAATCCCGCGTGAAGGAAAAGCGTATGTAGGTACTACAGATACATTCTATGACAATATCAAATCTTCACCATTAACTACACAAGAAGACAGAGACTATTTAATCGATGCGATTAATTACATGTTCCCTAGTGTTAATGTTACAGATGAAGATATTGAATCAACATGGGCAGGAATTAGACCATTAATTTACGAAGAAGGCAAAGACCCTTCTGAAATCTCTCGTAAGGATGAAATTTGGGAAGGTAAATCAGGTTTATTAACTATTGCAGGTGGTAAATTAACAGGCTATCGTCACATGGCTCAAGACATTGTTGATTTAGTATCTAAACGCTTGAAAAAAGACTACGGTTTAACATTTAGTCCATGTAATACAAAAGGTCTGGCAATTTCAGGTGGCGATGTAGGAGGTAGCAAGAACTTTGATGCGTTTGTAGAGCAAAAAGTAGATGTAGCTAAAGGATTCGGCATTGATGAAGATGTTGCAAGACGTTTAGCATCTAAATATGGTTCAAATGTTGATGAATTGTTCAATATTGCGCAAACATCTCAATACCATGATAGCAAGTTACCATTAGAAATTTATGTAGAACTTGTTTATAGTATTCAACAAGAAATGGTATACAAACCTAACGATTTCTTAGTTCGTCGTTCTGGTAAAATGTACTTCAATATTAAAGATGTATTAGATTATAAAGATAGTATCATCGATATTATGGCTGATATGTTAGACTACTCACCAGCTCAAATTGAGGCTTATACTGAAGAAGTTGAGCAAGCAATTAAAGAAGCGCAACATGGAAATAATCAACCAGCAGTTAAAGAATAATTAATTTGTACAATCATAAACTGGTGTCCTGTTTTAGGGGCATCAGTTTTTTTATATGAGATACATTAGTCAATTGAAACTATGCATCACTAAATGTATGATAATAATAAAAGCGAATATAAAAACGTTGTTATTAAAGGTGTGAGATGATGACTGAAAAACAATTTAAATTAACTGTACAAGATAACACGAATATTGAAGTTAAAGTGAATTTTACAGATGTAGATTCAAAAGGAATTATTCATATATTTCATGGTATGGCTGAACATATGGAACGTTACGATAAATTAGCACATGCACTTTCAAAGGATGGCTTCGATGTGATACGTCATAATCATCGAGGACATGGTATTAATATTGATGAATCAACAAGAGGCCATTACGATGATATGAAACGAGTTATCGGTGATGCCTTTGAAGTAGCGCAAACAGTGAGAGGCAATGTTGATAAACCATACATTATAATCGGACATTCAATGGGATCCGTTATAGCTAGATTGTTTGTAGAAACATATCCGCAATATGTTGATGGTCTAATTTTAAGTGGTACTGGTATGTATCCATTATGGAAAGGATTACCAACCGTTAAGGTGTTACAACTGATTACAAAAATTTATGGTGCTGAGAAACGGGTTGAATGGGTTAACCAGTTAGTATCAAATAGTTTTAATAAAAAAATACGTCCTTTACGTACACAAAGTGATTGGATTTCTAGTAATCCAACTGAAGTAGACAACTTTATTAAAGATCCATATAGTGGATTTAATGTGTCAAATCAATTATTATATCAAACAGCCTATTATATGCTACATACATCACAATTAAAAAATATAAAAGTGTTAAATCATGCCATGCCTATATTATTAGTTTCAGGATATGACGATCCTTTAGGTGATTATGGTAAAGGGATTTTAAAATTGGCGAATATATATAGAAAAGCCGGCATTAAAAATGTTAAAGTTAATCTTTATCATCATAAACGTCATGAAGTGTTATTTGAAAAAGATCATGACAAAATTTGGGAAGACTTGTTTAAATGGTTGAATCAATTTTATAAAAAATAAAGAAAGTGGAATTAAATATGAATAAAAATAAGCCTTTTATTGTAGTAATTGTGGGGCCAACTGCTTCAGGTAAAACAGAGCTTAGCATCGAACTCGCGAAGCGTATCAATGGTGAAATCATAAGCGGTGACTCTATGCAAGTCTACAAATATATGAATATTGGAACTGCAAAAGTAACACCTGAAGAAATGGATGGTATTCCACATCATTTAATTGATATCTTGAATCCTGATGATACATTTTCAGCATATGAATTCAAGCGATTAGCAGAAGATTTAATTACTGATATAACGAATAGAGGTAAAGTTCCAATTATAGCAGGTGGAACAGGCTTATATATTCAATCATTAATATATAATTATGAATTAGAAGATGAAACAGTTACACCTGCACAATTATCCGTAGTTAAACAAAAGTTATCTGCATTAGAACATTTAGATAATCAGCAACTACACGAATATTTAGCTCAATTTGACGAGGCTTCTGCCAAAAATATTCATCCAAACAATCGACAGAGAGTATTGCGCGCTATCGAATACTATTTTAAAACAAAAAAACTTTTAAGTAATCGTAAGAAAGTGCAACAATTTACTGAAAATTATGATACATTATTAATAGGGATTGAAATGTCGCGTAAAACATTATATTCAAGAATAAATAAACGTGTTGATATTATGTTGGATCACGGATTATTTAGAGAAGTGCAACAACTTGTTGAACAAGGCTATGAATCTTGCCAAAGTATGCAAGCTATTGGATATAAAGAATTAATACCTGTGATTAACGGACAAATGATTTATGAAGATGCTGTCAATGATTTAAAGCAACATTCACGCCAATATGCAAAACGACAAATGACATGGTTCAAGAATAAAATGAGTGTTCATTGGTTAGATAAAGAAAATATGTCACTTCAAATGATGTTAGATGAGATTACAACCCAGATTAAGTAAAAGGAGTCCGACAGATGATTGCAAACGAAAACATCCAAGACAAAGCACTAGAGAATTTTAAAGCAAACCAAACTGAAGTAACTGTATTCTTTCTAAACGGTTTCCAAATGAAAGGTGTTATTGAAGAATACGACAAGTATGTCGTAAGTTTAAATTCTCAAGGCAAACAACACTTGATTTACAAACATGCGATCAGCACTTACACAGTAGAAACTGAAGGTCAAGAATCTACTGAAAGTGAAGAATAAGTTGTAATCATATGGGCACGATTTAATGACTCGTGTACATAACGTTTGAAGTATGATAAATAGATATAGAAATAAAGTCATATGTGACATCAATCAAATGATGTTCAAATGACAAGATACAATAGAGGAATGTTTGTAATAAAAACGCTTCATGTAAAGGCCGGGTCAATATATGATACGACTTTATATGAAGCGTTTTATTTGCTATGAGCTAGTATATTTTATAATAACTTTTCTATTTCTCTTTCGATTTGAACAGGTTTTTTTTGAGGTGCAAATCGTTTAACAACGTTACCTTCACGATCCACTAAAAACTTAGTGAAATTCCATTTGATTTTCTCATTAAAGAATCCGTGTTGTGCCGCAGTCAAATATCTAAATAAAGGTAATTGATGTTCCCCTTTTACGTCTATTTTTTGATGCATAGGGAAGGTAACACCATAGTTTAATTTACAGTTTTGAGCTGCTTCTTCGCCTGATCCAGGTTCTTGGCCACCAAATTGATTACAAGGGAAACCTAGAATTACAAACCCTTGATCTTTGTATTTCTCGTATAATGATTGCAAACCTTCAAATTGTGAAGTAAAGCCACATTCGCTAGCTGTATTGACAATTAGCATAACGTCACCCTTATATGCATCTAATTTGTAAGTAACACCTTTATTTGTTTCTACTACAAAATCATAAATTGTCTCCATTGAATCATCCTTTCGATTTACTTAAAATGTACCATAAAATCGTGTAATAGTCTTTACTAAAACTCTATGATAGAATACTTTGAGTAGGATTTTATTAAGGAGATGTATAACATGGCTCAGCAACAAATTCATGATACTAAAAATAAACTAGAAAAAGCTGTCTTAGTCGGTGTACATGCTCAAGATGATAAGCAATTTAATTTTGAGTCTACAATGGAGGAATTATCATCTTTATCAGAGACTTGCCAACTTGAAGTGTTGGGTCAAATTACTCAAAACAGAGATCGTGTAGATCGCAAATATTATGTTGGTAAAGGTAAAATTGAAGAAATTCAAGCATTTATTGAGTTCAAAGATATTGATGTAGTCATCACAAATGATGAATTAACGACTGCACAATCCAAATCACTAAATGAAGCTTTAGGTGTAAAAATTATTGATAGAACCCAGTTGATTCTTGAAATATTTGCATTAAGAGCAAGAAGTAAAGAAGGTAAATTGCAAGTAGAGCTAGCACAACTTGATTATTTATTACCTAGATTGCAAGGCCATGGTAAAAGCCTTTCTCGTTTAGGTGGCGGTATTGGAACTAGAGGCCCTGGTGAAACGAAGTTAGAGATGGATCGTAGACATATTCGAACTCGTATGAATGAAATTAAACATCAATTGCGGACGGTAGAAGAACATCGCGAAAGATATCGAAATAAAAGAAATCAAAATCAGGTGTTTCAAGTAGCTTTAGTTGGTTATACAAACGCTGGTAAATCATCATGGTTTAATGTTTTAGCAAATGAAGAGACGTATGAAAAAGATCAATTATTTGCAACGTTAGATCCTAAAACACGACAAATTCAAATAAATGATGGATTTAATTTAATTATTTCAGATACTGTTGGTTTTATACAGAAACTACCTACGACGTTAATTGCAGCTTTTAAATCAACTTTAGAAGAGGCTAAAGGTGCAGATTTATTAGTACATGTCGTAGATAGTAGCCATCCTGAATACCGTACGCAGTATGACACAGTTAATGATTTAATCAAACAATTAGATATGAGTCATATTTCTCAAATAGTTATTTTTAATAAAAAGGACTTATGTGATCATGCATCAAATCGTCCAGCAAGTGATTTGCCTAATGTTTTTGTTTCTTCTAAAAATGATGGTGATAAATTACTTGTTAAGACGTTATTTATCGATGAAATAAAAAGGCAATTAACTTATTATGATGAGGCAATTGCGACGAATAATGCAGATCGATTATATTTCCTAAAACAACATACATTAGTGACTGAACTTAAATATGATGAAATTGAAAATGTTTATCGTATAAAAGGGTTTAAAAAATAATAAAAGGACGAAATTCAAATGAAAGATATAAGTAAGATAGTAGCTGACGTCGAATCAACGTTAGCACCATATTTTAAAGAAATTGAAGAAACTGCATATATTAACCAAGAAAAAGTATTAAATGCATTTCATCATGTCAAAGCAACCGAAAGTGATCTGCAAGGGTCAACAGGTTACGGGTATGATGATTTTGGACGTGATCATTTAGAAGAAATATATGCGCAGGCATTTAAAGCAGAAGATGCAATTGTTCGCCCACAAATTATTTCAGGTACGCATGCGATTACTATTGCATTACAAAGTTTATTAAAACATGGTGATGAATTAATTTATATAACGGGAAGTCCATATGACACTTTACTTGAAGTCATTGGTGTAAACGGAAATGGTATTGAAAGTTTAATGGAGCACGGCGTATCGTATAAAGATATTGCACTTAAAGAAGGTAAGATCGATATTGAAGGTGTGTTAGATGGGGTTTCTGAGCGCACCAAAGTAATAGCGATTCAACGCTCGAAAGGCTATGATCAAAGACCTTCAATTCCTCTAGATGAAATTGAACAGGTAATTACTAGGTTGAAAGAAGAGCATCCTAATATTTTAATATTTGTGGATAACTGTTATGGGGAATTTGTTGAAAGACGTGAACCTATAGAATGTGGTGCCGATTTAATAGCAGGATCATTAATTAAAAACCCTGGCGGTGGTTTAGCTAAGATTGGTGGATACATTGCTGGTAGAAAAGATTTAATTGAACGATGTGGTTATAGATTGACAGCACCTGGTATTGGTAAAGAAGCGGGTGCATCATTAAATGCATTGCTTGAAATGTATCAAGGTTTCTTTTTAGCACCACACGTTGTCAGTCAGAGTCTTAAAGGTGCATTGTTTACTAGTTTATTTTTAGAAAAAATGAATATGAACACAACGCCGAAGTACTACGAAAAACGAACTGATTTAATTCAAACAGTTAAATTTGAAACGAAAGAACAAATGATTTCATTTTGTCAAAGTATTCAACACGCATCCCCAATTAATGCACATTTTAGTCCAGAACCTAGTTATATGCCTGGTTATGAAGATGATGTTATTATGGCAGCTGGTACGTTTATTCAAGGTTCATCGATTGAATTATCTGCAGATGGACCTATTCGTCCTCCTTATGAAGCATATGTTCAAGGAGGATTAACATATGAACACGTTAAAATTGCTGTGACAAGAGCTGTTAAGCAGTTGAAAGAACAAGGACTTATATAATAGATTAAATTTCACCCTTAATGATAATGTGTTTTGGGTGAAATTTTTTGCGAAGATTTATCAGATTATTTTTAAAAATTGAAAAAATATTTTAGATGTAGGTCGTTTTATGGCGTTTTAGAGGTCGAAATTGCAGTTATATCAATGTTTTGAGCTTTATGTTAGAAAACCTGACATATTTTTGAAATCCTAAAAAAATTATGATAAGTTATTAACAAGTTCAAAAGTAGAGGAGAGGAACAATGATATCGAATGATGCAATCAGACGAAATATGGCTGTCTTCTCTATGAGTGTAGTAAGTAAGTTAACGGATTTAACGCCAAGGCAAATACGTTACTATGAAACACATGAACTCATCAAACCTGAAAGAACAGAAGGTCAAAAACGTCTGTTCTCACTCAATGATTTGGAAAGATTACTAGAAATTAAATCATTATTAGAAAAAGGATTTAATATCAAAGGGATTAAACAAATCATTTATGACTCACAAGAGCATTTAACAACAGATGAACAAGAGATAAGAAAAAAGATGATTGTAGATGCCACGCAAAAGCCTATTGGAGAAACTTTGCCAATAAATCGTGGTGATTTATCCCGATTTATTAAATAAAATTTGGAGGATTTTAAAATGCCAAAACGTACTTTCACTAAAGACGACATTCGTAAATTTGCAGAAGAGGAAAATGTAAGATATTTAAGATTACAATTCACTGATATTTTAGGAACAATTAAAAATGTTGAAGTGCCTGTAAGCCAATTAGAAAAAGTACTTGATAACGAAATGATGTTTGACGGTTCTTCTATCGAAGGTTTCGTACGTATCGAAGAATCAGATATGTACTTACATCCAGATTTAGATACTTGGGTAATCTTCCCATGGACTGCTGGACAAGGTAAAGTTGCACGTTTAATTTGTGATGTATATAAAACAGATGGTACACCATTTGAAGGGGATCCTCGTGCAAACTTAAAACGTGTATTAAAAGAAATGGAAGATTTAGGCTTCACAGACTTTAACCTAGGGCCTGAACCAGAATTCTTCTTGTTCAAGTTGGATGAAAAAGGGGAACCAACTTTAGAACTTAATGATGATGGTGGATATTTCGACTTAGCACCTACAGATTTAGGTGAAAACTGTCGTCGTGATATTGTTTTAGAATTAGAGGATATGGGCTTCGATATTGAAGCTAGTCACCATGAAGTTGCCCCTGGTCAACATGAAATTGACTTTAAATATGCAGATGCTGTTACAGCATGTGATAACATCCAAACATTTAAATTGGTTGTTAAAACAATCGCACGTAAACATAATTTACACGCAACATTTATGCCTAAACCATTATTTGGTGTGAATGGTAGCGGTATGCACTTTAACGTTTCATTATTCAAAGGTAAAGAAAATGCATTCTTCGATCCAAATACTGAAATGGGCTTAACGGAAACTGCATATCAATTTACAGCAGGTGTGCTTAAAAATGCACGCGGATTTACTGCTGTATGTAACCCGTTAGTAAACTCATATAAACGTTTAGTACCTGGTTATGAAGCACCATGTTATATTGCATGGAGTGGTAAAAACCGTTCACCATTAATCCGTGTACCATCTTCAAGAGGATTATCTACTCGTATCGAAGTACGTTCAGTAGATCCAGCTGCAAACCCATACATGGCGTTAGCTGCAATCTTAGAAGCTGGACTAGATGGTATTAAAAATAAATTAAAAGTTCCAGAACCAGTTAACCAAAATATTTACGAAATGAACCGTGAAGAACGTGAAGCAGTAGGCATTCAAGACTTACCTTCAACACTTTATACTGCATTAAAAGCAATGCGTGAAAATGAAGTTATTAAAAAAGCTTTAGGAAATCATATCTATAATCAATTTATTAATTCAAAATCAATTGAATGGGATTACTACAGAACTCAAGTATCTGAATGGGAAAGAGATCAGTACATGAAGCAATATTAATACGCTAAACAATGATGGGAAATCAGTAATATCAAGGGCTAGAGCGTTTTGCTTTAGCTCTTTTTTGATTTAACTGGGCAACTTTTCGAGGTGTAAAATGTGTCTTTTGTTACGATTGGGCAACTTTTGGTCAAGTAAATGTTTTGTGTATTTATTTTTTTAAAGCTAGGGAAGACCATTTTATATTTTAGTTCACATGAATTTTAATATATTTGGAGGTGATGAGATGAGGCGATAAAAGAACGTCGCGAAAACGTTGAGTATTACTTGAAAATAGCCACATTGATATTACTTCTCATCGAATTCATTTGCAGAACGTTCTAAGATAAGACCCCGAAAAGAGGGGCCTTACTACTCATTATTAAGGGGGTAATACTATATGAAAAGAGAAACAAAACAAAAAATATCTTTTTGTTTATCGATTGGTATTTTCATTTTAGTTATACTACTATTGATATTCTAAAAAATTAAAAATTTCGCCTCATCTAAATTATGAATTGCTATGATGAAATATACAATACAATCAAAAAATTGATAGAAAACAAAGAGATAACGAGTTATCAAATTAATAAAGATACTGGGATAAGTTACGGTAATATTAATGCTATGCGCCGTGGAGAAAGAAGAATAGAAAATTTAAGCTTAAAGAATGCAAAGATCTTATATGAATATGCGAAAAAGGTATTATAATATAAGAATTGAGTTCAATAGGCATACAATAACTGCCCAATCTAGTGACTGAGTGGGTGTTTTTATAGTATTAAAAGTTTTCTAAAAGTGAAAGAAATCATGTTTAGTGATTTACTTATGTTTTTCGAAATAGTATAATAATTTTATATAATATATAGAACTTCAGTATACCTTTTGAGTATATATGGAGTTCTTTCTTTTTTACAAGATGTATATGTATAAATGGAAATGTTTATTACATTACATAAAAACCTTTAGGTGCTCTTAGATGGATGTTAATCATAAAGCAAAGAGATTTTGAAAATATAGGTTATTATAATTTAGAATTACAAATTATTAATCTTGTCATTGGATATGGGAATTCAAACATATCACTTACCCCAATTTGTGGAATGTTAAATAACTATAAAGAGGAAAGGAGAAAAAATGATAAGAATGGTTAAAGAAAAAGAACGAATAGCAAAATTAAATTTCGAATAGCTGTGACAAGCATAATAATTCAAGTACTTAATTTTATAAAATCGTTCTTTTAAAAAGGTAAAGGGCAAAAGACCTTTACCACATTAAATAGGGAGGTGGTATTTATGACAAGAGAATTAAGGAAAAAATTAACTCTCTATCTTAACATTGCAACTTTAATATTATTTATTATTAATTTAACTAGAAAAAAATAAACTATTCTTTCATTTTGATAAAGATTATGAACCAGTTTAAAGAAATTTATAATACAATAGAAAAATTACTAAATGATAAATCAATATCTAATTATAGAATTAATCAAGACATTGGTGTGTCTTATGGTGGTATAAGTGAATTAAGAAGCGGGAAAAGAAAAGTGAATAATTTAACTTTAGAAACAGCGGAAAGACTCTATAATTATCAAAAACAATTAGAAATAATGATTGAAGATTAAAATATGGTCATATCTTTTTAAATATCATGGAATGAGCCTTTTAAATCATCTAATTTTAAAGTATATTAAAGATGGATAACTTAATGTGAATATAAATAAAAAATTATCAAATAATATAATATAGAATAGATGGAGACAAGAAATTTTATCAATATATAATAAAAAACGCCAATACTATTAGGTATTAGTTTATGAATTAACTAGTTTGGCAACTAGAAAGAAACTATGTATTGCTAAACGTAGTTACTGCATTAGGATTATTATAATTATAAATTGAAAGAGAGCGTGATTAAAAATGAATGAGATTGAAACTATTATAAGTGAAATAGAAAAGTTATTAACTAACAATACACCATATAGTATTTCAAAAAACTCAGGTGTACCACGTCAAACAGTTACTGATTTAAAGGTAGGTAATACTAAAATAAAGGATGCCAAATTTAAAACAATAATCAAGTTATATGAGTATCAAAAGTCGTTAGAAAATAATTCAGAGTGCTAATAAATATACCTTGTTTGATTAGATGGACAAGAGATTAAATTTCTAATAATTTCATGATTGTGTGTCCACGCTTTGTCCACCTCAATAAAATTATCTCTAGGTTTTTAAAATTGTACATGTTTAAACAATCAAAAGTATGCATTTTTATATTATCATTTCCATAAAAATTTAAATGATCTTTAAGTGATGATATAAAAGGCTGAACATAGTAAATAAGTTAACTTTAATGCAGTATACTATACATATTTTGTAATAATGTTTATGCACATAATTTTTCATTGACAATTTTTTATATTAAATTGTGTAATTGGCATATATGATGATTTGTGATAATTATATTGTAATATAGCATTTGGTTTTATGATTCTAAAATTAATAGATTTGAAAAGTATACTTTATTTCATGAAAGTTTTTGGTACATTTACTTGAAAATGTTTTTATTACAAAGTTACATGGCTAAATGTTTCTTAAAAAAATTAATTCATCGAGTGTAAAGAATCGTGTGGTAAACATAATTTATATAGATTATAAGGAGGTGAAAATGGTCGAGGAAGTAAAAACGATAAAATAGTTTGAATGTTTTGATTTCAATTCTGAAAGGACTATTGAATTTGTAAACTAATAAGAATGTGAGGTTTGATTTAATACGAAGTCATATTCTTTGAATAAAATATTACTTTCTCACCATTAGTAAAATGAAGAAGACTATTAAAGTGCGAAAAACAAATAAAAAAGAGAAAATAGAATTTTTAATAGGGATGTTTATAATTATTTTAGTAATATTAGGGTTCAAAATTATGAAATAAATGTATAGTATTTGAGAAGTCTATATGACTTCGAAAAAATTAAAGTCTAAAGATATCTCAATATCTCAAATTTAATAGACTACTGGAGTTAGTAGTTTGAATATTGAAAGACACTAATCTAATAAAAATACATAAAAGGTTAAACTTTAGAAGTGGCTGTAAACTTCAATGAATACTAAACATTGAAGTTTAGTAAAAGGCGTAAGGTATACAAGACAAATCGTTTATCTTTGACAAAGTAATTGATGATGAAAAGTCATTAATATGTAGAAACAAAAATTGAAAATATGAAATTTAACTATTATGAAGTGATGATAGCCATTAATGAATAGAAAAATAATAAAATCATTTATAAATAAAAAAAATACGTTGAGTTCACAGAATTTCGAAAAAAAGTAGTAAACATTGTACAGATATGGAGATGAAAAAAATGTCAGAATACAAGAAAAAGATAATTGAATTAATTGAAAGTAATTTAACAGGATATGAAATTTCTAAAAAAACTGGAGTTTCTCAATATGTACTTTCACAATTAAGACAGGGCAAACGCGAAGTAGATAATCTAACCCTGAATACAACAGAAAAATTATATGAATATGCCAATAAAGTTTTGTAATTTAACTACTGTATAAATTAATCAAGCTATGTTTATTTAATTTAACTATTAATAAAAACCATATGGTGAATGGATATTATAATAATTAAAATACAAAAATAGTAGATTCCAATTTGTGAAAAAGGAGTATGTCGTTTCATTTAGAATTTATTGCACGAAATTAGCATCGAATAAGGGAAAATAAGTGTTTAGTTTTAAATGATAAAAAAGATTGGAATGGATCGTCTTGAAATGCTCCCTTCAAAGTTTTCATTTTTTCAATGTCTACTTCGAAGGGGGCATTTCCATTAAATTGTTATAGCTTTTTATATTTGTATAATGAACATATAAGTTTAAGAAGGTGCGAGTGAAGGGAATAAAAAAGCTCAAATGTACCAAATTGTTAATCTTAATAAATCTCTACTTTATAAAGATTGAATGGACATTCGAGCGTTAATGAGTCAGGAGGGACTTCCCCTCCTACAATTTAATAATAATACTTTCTTCACCACTGTACAAGGAGTGATTTGTTATGTTCAAAGTGAATTATTCGATTTTAAGTTATTATCCAGATATCTATCTCCATAGTAATTTAGCTGTAGGTGTGGCATTTGAAATTATAGGAGAAAGTTATCATAAGAATGAAATTAAATTTATAACCCAAAGAAGAAAAATTTTATCATTTGATGATGAATTAGACAATATAGAACTTATTAATATGTTTTTGGATGGGCTTAAATGTGAATTCGAACAAACTAATCAATCATTAAAAAGTTATAAGAAAAAGTTTGTTAATAATTTCTACTTTGAGAATATTGAATATAAAATGTTTGACTCATTAAAAGAAGTTAATAATTTTATTGAAAAAACATATAAATATGTATTACATCTTGGTTTAGATAAAAAAGAAAGACTTAAGAAAACTGAGAAAGAACTTTTGACTAGCTAAGTAAAAAGGTCAAACATATTGTTCTGAATTTAAATAAGTAATAACCGTACCTTTATTGATGCGGTTATTTTTTATGTAAAAAAACGAAAAAAGTTTTAAAAAAAAGTGTTGGATACAAAACAGGTTGGAAAGAGAAGAAAAAAGGACAAATATCGCAAAAGCCAAAAGCGAAATCTTCCGCAACTACACTTTAGGCTTTGCAACACTTGCCACAATAATAAAATGTTTTTTATAGAGGGGGATATCCCCTCCCACGTATTATATTACGAGGTGATGAAAATGACAAACTTAACTAAAACTAGAATAATAATCTTTATTAATTATCTAATCGGAATTTTAGCTTTAATATTTGCCTTTTATATAATCTTAATGTCAATAGCGGTTTAAAAATGCTGTTTTATGGAGGTTTGAAAATGTCGTTTTTTAGGGGTTTAAGATTGTCGTATATTTAATGATTTTTCGGTTTTATAATCTTTTAATCGATATGATTCTCCAGTAATTTTAAATACTTTTGAATGGTGAACTAACCGATCAATTATAGCTGCTGATACAATCTTATTACTAAATGACTCTCCCCAACTCGAAAATGGAATATTAGTCGTAATTATTGTTGATTTCCATTCATACCTTAGTGACATTAACTGGTAGAATAAATCAGCAATTCACCAGTAGAATTATTGAATATCACTTTTACTTCTTCACCAATGTATTTAGTAGGTACCGAGTATTTACCTTTTCTAAAGTTGATCATCGATTCTTTAGAAACGATTCTTATACACTCATCTTCGATGTAAGTAACTAGTAACTTGGCATTAAAAGAATTTAAATGTTCTTCTTCTTCATAATTGAAAACGTCGATAGGTCGTTGTTCTGTTGCTTGTGAAATTTCTAAGTGATTCAATTCGTGACATAAATCGTTTACTAGCCCAATAAGTTCTACAGCATCATTAAATTCATAATCGTATGGTCTTAAATGCTGTTCAACAAATTTAGCATCCTTACTAAATTGATAAAATAAATTATTAAAGACGACTTTTTTTATTGTGTTCTCGGTCGATCAACTACAGTTCTCATATTGTCGAACCAGATTTCTTATGGAACCCCTTCGGTGTATTCAAAAGCGTCTTTTGAACATTCAAATAAGGTATCTTGTTTTCTATCCCAAGTGAATGTGATATACTTCATTTTTGAATAGTGTAGAACGTAAAGAAGATGTTGAATTGATAAGTTCTGCCAAACTTATCATGCATCACCATATCTTCTTTCCAGTCTACTTGAGCAGCTATACCGAGATTAGTTTCTACACGTATAGTTGCTTTTTTTGCCTCATTTTGTTTTTTATTTTTACAGTATTCTTGTAAAATATTATATTTACCTTCATAACCCTTTTTCTCCATATATTTAAAAATGGCCATAGCTGTATATCCTAATTCAATTTTTTTATTATTAATTTCTTTAAATGAATCTAGCTTTGATGCTTTCTTATTTTGTTGTCTTTTCTTCAATCGTTCTAATTCATTTTATTTTCCTGCTTCATAATATTTTTTTAACTGTTCTTGAATCACAATTATATTGTCGACCAAGCTCAGCATAATTTGGTTTAATACCTTTCATAATGTAAAATAGCACTCCTTCATAAATGTCATGTCTCAATTAAATAACCTCCAATCGAAGATTGAGTTAAGACATGATTATATAATTTAAAAAAGAAAAAAATGTATTATAAATCAGTACGTCAAAGGAATAAGGATATAGAAGTAGATATAATTTCTAAAAATACTAATTTGAATTAAAACCTAGTTAAAAGAGCTTATGAACATTTGTTTGAGAATAAATATAGATTAGATAACTGTATTAATAATTTCTATCCAGATTATAATATTGCAGTAAGTTGGCAATGTTTAAGAGAAGGAAAAACAATAAAAAACAAGATTTAATACTACTTCGTCAGGAGGCACTTGAACATTATTTGATGAATAAATATAATTATTACTATAGAGAAGCACATGGGATTGTAGAAAGAAAATACAATTTTTCTAATTATATTGAGAAATAGGGTGATTTGATTGATTATTATGAGGAAGTTAAAAGAAGATAATCAAGTTATAGTATATGAATATATTCCACAAGATAAAATAGAAAAAGGGAAAGGCGAAATAACAGTAAATAAATTAGATTCAAAGGTAATTGACTATAAATTATCAAAAGTTGAAAATGAAAAAGGTATTTTAGTTTATAGAGATAAATCATTTCATGCAATATTAAATTTTATTGATGAAAATAAATTTACAAATGAATATATATATGCATGGTATTAAAGCATCCTTTCTACACAGATAAAGAGAAAGTGGTGCTATTTTTATACATTTTTTAACCTTCCAATGTGAAGGTTATTTTTATTGTCCAAAACGTGCTGATGACATTTTAAAAGCAAGTATGGAATATCAGTCGACAGACTATAAACGGAGGTATATCTCATGGAAAGAAATGAAAGTAATATTACTGACGTAACTCAGAACGAAGAGCAACTAGACAACAGTGATGAACAATCACAACAGAATGAGAAAACATTTTCTCAAGAAGAAGTATCACAATTGATTAAAGAGCGTATAGCTAGAGAACGCAAAAAATCAGATGAACGTATTAAAGATGCCAAAGAAAGCAATGATAGCAATGAAGTAGCTTATTTATTAAAAGATGGTAAAGTTACAAAAGTATATGGTGATCAAGATAGTGTATCTTTTATGCTAGGGTGAAAAGCAACCGAATTATTATTTATTTAACAGTAAACCGAATTCAATTGTTATGTTACATAACCATCCTGGACAGTCAGGATTTTCATTGAATGATTTAGAGATGTTTATTGAAAATAAATCTATCCGAACATTGACTATTGTTACTAACTATACTGTAGTAAAATATATAAGTAAAACTCCATTATATAATCAGTCTCAAGTTTATAAAATTATGAAAGATATAAAACAATCTATAATTATGAGAAATAATGAAGCGATAGTTGATAATATTCTAAAGTAACTTTATAATAAAAGAAATATAAAACGAAAGTACAAATAGGAGTAATACATTATGTCAATTCAACATTTAGATGGTTACATTTCTATAGAAGATTTTTTTAAGCATATGGAAGAATTATCGAAGAAAGAAGAATTAGAAAAAGAGATTAATCAATCAAAGTCTAAATATCAATAGCATCCTTTCTACACAGATAAAGAGAAGGTGGTGCTATTTTTATACACTTTTTTAACTATTTACTGAAATAGCAGAATTACAAAAGTTAACATATTTAAAAGAACTTGGTGAAGATGGCAAATATAAATATGTTGCCAAAATAGATAGTAAAACATCTAAATTATGTCATTCACTCAACGGAAAAATATATAAAGTTAAAGGTATGATACCAGGTGTAAATGCGTCACCTATGCATCCTTGGCGTAGAAGTACCACAGTGCCACATCTCGGCAATTGGCGAGACAAGTTCTTTAAAGAGCGTGAAGGTAAATATCGGGTAGAGAACAAAAAAATGAAAAAGAAAAATTACAAGAAAAAGCTAAAAAAGAAATGCTTGATATGATAAGTAATGGTAAAATAAAGATGCAATTGAATAATGAAAAACAACAGCGTCATATTTTAAACACAAATGAATATAATAACAAGAAAAATAATTCATCTTTCTTACCCAGTTATATTACAATAGATTCTAATGAAATTGAAAAGATGACTAAAAAAGAATTTATTGATTTTCCAGTTTTGTTTGATGATGAAGGGAATTTTAGAAAAAAACAAGTTATAGATTACAAAAAGATAATAGGTAAATCTTATGTGAATGGTAAATATATTGAAATGAAATTAGGTAAAGTTCATTATTCTAAAACTGGTTTTCATGTAGTTCCGTATATTAAAAAGGAGTGATTAAAAATGAATTTACAGTCATACATAGGCAAATTAGTCAAATTAACGCTTACTAATAATAAAATATTAATTGGAAAAGTGATAGACTTTGATGATAAAGTTGATAATTTTGATGGTTATAATTCGATAGAAATTGATACAGGTAGAATTACATATGATATATCAGAAAATAAAATTAAAACTATTGTTTTACAATAATAGCATCCTTTCTACACAGATAAAGAGAAAGCGGTGCTATTTTTTGCGCTTTTATAACAACTAAGGATACAAGACACTTACCTTCAACAATATCCTCATCTAAACCTATCGATTTCCTAAGCTCAATTTTAAACACAAAGTTTATTTGTAAAGATGCACACCTATAAAAATCTTAATCATCGAAAAGTCACAAACATCTCCATATTAAAAACTTAAATAGTGCATTCCATTTAAACTAAACATCGATATTCCTACCAATATAGACTTAGTAATTCGATTGTTAATACATTACTTTCATAAAATAACTACAACCGTCATAATACTTCTCAAATGTCGTCAAATTAAAGTAAATACAGCACAAATTAACATTTTTAAATATATAAAATAAAACAAGATACTCAATAATCTGTAGTACCTTGTTTTGGAATAATGTAATTTTATATCATCAATGGCTTCAAATGAGCAGTTTCAAATATAAATAAACACAACTACTCAACTGATCTTGATTAATTAATAAATAAATGATTTGGCCGATGACATATAACAGCATTATTAGATTAATTCTAATAGTTTATTTAAATTTTCTTCGGTTGTCGCCCAGCTGGTTGCGAATCTAACAACACGATGTTGATCATCGTATTTTTCCCAAACAGCAAATTTAACTTTTTGTTCTAACTCTGCTATTTTCTCGTTACTTAAAATAAAAAATTGTTGATTGGTTGGAGAATCAAAGTAAAGACGATAGCCTTTATTTATAAACCCGTCTTTCATCTTATTTGCCATTTCGATAGCATGTCTGCTTATATTAAAATATAAATTATCCGTAAATAATTCTAAAAATTGTATGCCTGTTAACCGTCCTTTTGCTAAAAGTGCACCGTGATGTTTGATTCGAGTGGTAAATTGTTTCGGTTCATTATTCTTCGTAAAAACAATTGCTTCTCCGCATAATGCACCTATCTTTGTACCACCTATATAAAATACATCACAATATTTAGCGATGTCTTTAATAGTCATATCTGATTGGTCACTCATCAATCCATACCCTAATCGTGCACCATCCATAAATAATGGAAGCTGATATTGCTTACATACTTTGCATAACTCTTCCAATTCTGATTTAGAGTATAAAGTGCCATATTCTGTAGGATGAGAAATATATACCATTCCTGGGAATACCATATGGTCCTTTTTAAAATCACTTTTAAATGTCTCCATGTAAGTTTCAACATTTGAAGCACTAACTTTTCCTTCCTTAGAGGGTATAGTAATTACTTTATGTCCACTATATTCAATTGCACCGCCCTCATGCACAGCAACATGACCAGTGTCTGCTGAAATGACCCCTTCGTAACTTTCTAACATTGAATTAATAACAACCTGATTGGTTTGCGTTCCACCTACTAAAAAACGAATAGTAGCATTTGGACAATCAATTGTATCTTTAATCTTTTCAATTGCCTGAGCTGTGAATTGATCAAAGCCATATCCCGAAGCTTGTACGAGATTTGTATCTACTAATCGTTTTAATACTTTTTCATGAGCGCCTTCTAAATAATCATTTTCAAATGAGATCACTACATTTCCCCCCTAAAACTAATATCAACATTTTAAAAAGATAAACCAATTTCAAAACTAGTTCGATATTTAAAATGTATTATGAATGGTTAAAGTTTGTATCGCATTATCGCGAAGTTGAATAAATATATTATACATCAAACAATACATTATGAAAATTAATTAATTTTTTATCACAATTACTTTGCGTGCCGAAACACATATATTAATGATTGAATTTTACTGTTAAAAGTTCTATGATTTAGGAAATAGAGAAAAGAGGGGATTTAAATGCAACAAATTAAACTTAAAACTTTTACAGCTGAGACTTTAGAATTATTAGAATCAAATATCAACGAATTTTTAGGTTCTGAAGAAGCTGCAAATTTGAAATTAGTAAATATTACAATTAAAGAAATTGAGGAAAGAACATTTCCAAATAATGAAGAAGAGTTTAATGCAATATTAACTCTATCTGTAAATAAATAATCTGGAACGAAAGGTACAAAAGTTTTTTGTGCCTTTCTTTATAGGAGAAATAAACTATGAAATTTTCATTTTCAAATGATTTAGGAACACTTTTTACCATTATTTTAGCAATTGCCTTTATCATTAATTTGGTTCTAGCGTTTATTATTATTTTTTTAGAAAGAAATAGACGTACAGCCAGTTCAACATGGGCGTGGTTATTTGTACTTTTTGTATTACCATTAATTGGTTTTATCCTTTATCTATTTTTTGGAAGAACGGTTTCTGCGCGTAAACTAAATAAAAATAATGGGAACGTGTTAACAGATTTTGATGCGCTTTTAAAGCAGCAAATTGAAAGCTTTGATAAAGGTAATTATGGTACAGATAATAAACAAGTTCAAAAGCACCATGATTTGGTACGTATGTTGTTAATGGATCAAGATGGCTTTTTAACTGAAAACAATAAAATTGATCATTTTATTGATGGAAATGATTTATATGATCAAGTTTTACAAGATATTAAAAATGCTAAAGAATACATCCATTTAGAGTATTATACATTCGCTCTAGATGGCTTAGGCCAAAGAATTTTAAAAGCGTTAGAAGAGAAATTGAAACAAGGTCTAGAAGTGAAAATTTTATATGATGACGTTGGTTCAAAGAAAGTTAAGATGGCTAATTTTGATCATTTTAAATCGTTAGGTGGAGAAGTTGAAGCATTTTTTGCTTCTAAATTACCGTTATTGAATTTCAGAATGAATAATAGAAATCATAGAAAAATCATCGTTATCGATGGTCAACTAGGTTATGTCGGAGGATTTAACATTGGTGATGAATATCTAGGTTTAGGAAAATTAGGGTATTGGAGAGATACGCATTTACGTATACAAGGGGATGCGGTTGATGCACTGCAGTTGCGATTTATTTTAGACTGGAATTCGCAAGCACATCGACCTCAATTTGAATATGATGAAAAATATTTTCCTAAAAAGAATAAATCATTCGGTAATGCGCCAATCCAGATTGCTGCAAGTGGTCCCGCCAGTGACTGGCATCAAATTGAATATGGTTATACAAAAATGATTATGAGCGCTAAGAAGTCGGTATATTTGCAATCGCCTTATTTCATTCCGGATAACTCATATATAAATGCCATTAAAATTGCAGCTAAATCAGGGGTAGATGTTCATCTAATGATTCCATGTAAGCCAGATCATCCTTTAGTTTATTGGGCGACATTTTCAAATGCCTCTGACTTATTATCAAGTGGTGTTAAAATTTATACGTATGAAAATGGATTTATACATTCTAAAATGTGTTTAATTGATGATGAAATCGTATCAGTGGGCACAGCAAATATGGACTTTAGAAGTTTTGAATTAAATTTTGAAGTAAATGCCTTTGTATATGATGAAAATCTTGCTAAAGATTTAAGAGCGGCTTATGAACATGATATTACAAAATCAAAACAACTTACTGAAGAATCTTATGCTAATAGACCATTGTCTGTTAAGTTTAAAGAATCGTTAGCAAAATTAGTTTCGCCAATTTTATAAAGAATAATTTCAAGTCTCATTTTAATGAGGCTTTTTTTATTTCTGCAATTAATAACTATAACAATATTATGTAAAGCAATGAGGTGACAAATGTCATTTTGAACCAATGACAAAGTATCCTATTTTAAATCGAATAAATTTACTAATCTTAAATTAATAAAATATTAAGAGGTGGTTCATTTGATTCAAATATCTAATATTAATAAATCATTTAAGAAAAAGCGTGTTTTAAAAAACATTTCATTTGATATTGAAAAAGGTACATGTGTCGCATTAATCGGAAAAAATGGTGCTGGAAAATCAACATTAGTTGATATTTTAAGCAATAAAATAATTGCTGATGATGGCGTGATTTTTGATAAAGACAACTTATTGCAAAGTGAAAATCGCAGTATAATGTTTCAAAAAACGATATTTCCAGATCAATTGAAGGTAATTGAAATTATCAAATTATATCAATCATTTTATGAAAATCCATTAACATTGGACGTAATAATAGAACTAACAAAGTTTAATTCTAATCAATTGAATCAATTTGCAAATCAATTATCTGGAGGTCAACAACGATTACTTGATTTTGTAATATCTTTAATAGGACAACCACAGCTTATTTTGTTAGATGAACCAACGTCAAATATGGATATTGAAATGAGAGAATATTTTTGGTCAATAATAGCTAAGTTAAAAGAAGAAAATCG
Source organism: Staphylococcus sp. GDB20D11A (assembly GCF_016893255.1). Taxonomy (NCBI): domain Bacteria; kingdom Bacillati; phylum Bacillota; class Bacilli; order Caryophanales; family Staphylococcaceae; genus Staphylococcus; species Staphylococcus sp. GDB20D11A. The sequence goes on along the minus strand of NZ_JAFEPJ010000018.1, from coordinate 121,166 downwards.
GACGATTCTTTATACATCGCACTATATAGAAGAAGTAGAGCGCATGTCCGACAAAATTATTTTGATAGAAAATGGAGAAATCAAACTTAATGATTCAACGTCACATATTAGAACCAATCAGCAATCTCAGATTACGTTATCTGATGAATATAAAAGAAAGTTAAAACCAGATAAAGATGATTTAGTTATTCAAAAAAATCATAATGGCACTATCAAAATTATTACTTCAAATGTAAATGATACGATTTTATATCTTCAACAACTTCATATTAATTTGGATGATATTGAAATACAAAAAGTCTCAATTGTTGATTCATACTTCAACAATAAAAAGCAAAGGGGATCTAATTATGATACTAAGTTACTTGAAAATCGAATTTAAAGTTATACTGCGTAAAAAAACAACATTAATATTATCTATTTTATTTCCTGTTATTTTCTATATATTATTTACTTCGATATTGGATTTGCCGGAAGATGTTAAACCTAAATTTTATAAAGAGTATATGTATAGTATGACGGTTTATAGTTTGTTAAGTTTTAGCTTACTAACTTTTCCATTAGATATTATTAATGAAAAACAAAATGGATGGCGCCAAAGATTAATGGTAACACCATTTACTTTTACTAGTTATTATATTTCAAAAGTAGTGAAAACTATGCTGCAATTTGCAATAGCGATATTAGTGATTTTTATGGTTGGGCATTTTTATAAAGGTGTTGAAATGAGTGCAGTTCAATGGTTAGAGTCAGGAATATTTTTATGGTTAGGTGCGTCTCTATTAATAACTTTTGGCATATTATTTTCTTTGTTAAATGATATTCAAAAAACAAGTGCTTTAGCCAATATCGTAACAATTGGATTAGCAGTATTAGGTGGATTGTGGTTTCCGATAAACACATTTCCGAATTGGCTTCAACATGTTGCTCATGTTTTACCGAGCTATCATTTGCGTAAACTAGGTGTAGATATTGCTTCAAATCATCATATCAGTTTAATATCAATTGTTATAATACTCTTGTATGCTTTAGGGAGTATTATAGCAGTATATTGTATTAGTCATTTTAAAAGGGCGGAATAAAATATGAAATTTTTAAAAGATACTTCAATTGCTGAAATATCGTCTATACTTTATCTGATTTTTCCTATTGCCGGTATATTTTTTAATGAAGTATATGGTCCCAAATGGTTGTATATTATATCAGTCATTGTCTTTTCGTTATCGTATCTTATATTAGTTATAGTAAATAATAGACTTAATACATTAATGTTTTACATTTTGTTTATTATTCATTATTTTATTATTTGTTATTTTGTTTTCAGTGTACATCCAATGCTAAGTTTGTTTTTCTTTTATAGTGCTTTTGCCATTCCATTTACTTTTAAAAATAATGTTAAAAAAATGGCAACTAATCTTTTCATTTTAACGATGATTATATGTTTAACAATTACTTACTTAGTACATAACGACTATTTTGTTGCAATGACGATTTATTATGTTGTTATTTTGTTAATCGTGTTTGATAATTTAAAAAAAGTGAAAGATCGTGAATATAAAAAAGAAATAGAAGAAAAAAATCGATATATTAATACGTTAATAACTGAACAAGAGCGTCATAGAATAGGTCAAGATTTACATGATACGCTTGGTCATGTGTTTGCAAGTTTATCATTAAAATCAGAATTAGCTTATAAAATTATTGATTCTGATACTGAAAATGCAAAAGCTGAATTGTTAGCGATTAATAAGTTGTCGCGGGAATCATTAAACAAAGTTCGCGAAATTATCGATGATATAAGATTACCATCATTTATTGAAGAAATTGAGAGTATCTGTAAAATTTTAAAAGATGCTGACATTCAGTTTACGTTTGAAAATAAAGAATTGGCACAATTATTGAGTCCTACAAAACAATCCATTTTAGTAATGATTGCTCGTGAAGCGATAAACAATGTGATTAAGCATGCAAATGCTTCAAAAGTTCATGGTCAATTACGAGCTATGAATGAACATAAATTACAGTTCATTATACAGGATAATGGAGAAGGTATTGACAGCGGCTGTGAAATAAAGAGTATTTCACAACGAGTACAACATTTAAATGGAACATTAGAAGTTGAATCGAATAAAGGTACTAAATTAATTATCGAAATGCCTACAGGGGGAATAGCATGATTTCTATAATTATTGCAGAAGATCAAAATATGTTACGACAGGCAATGGTTCAATTAATTAAACTACATGGTGATTTTGAAATTTTAGCCGATGTAGATAATGGTCTCGATGCAATAAAAATTATTGAGGCACACCATCCTGATGTAGTTATTTTAGATATTGAAATGTCAGGCATGACTGGACTTGAAGTTTTAGCAGAAATTAGAAAGAAGCATTTGAATATTAAAGTGATTATTGTAACAACTTTTAAAAGGCCGGGGTATTTTGAAAAAGCTGTTGCAAATGATGTGGATGCATATGTTTTAAAAGAACGTTCTATAGAAGAATTAGTGGAAACAATTTATAAAGTGTATAACGGTAAGAAAGAATATAGTGCTTCTCTTATGACTTCATTTTTCACAGATAAAAACCCATTAACACCAAAAGAACAAATTGTATTAAGGGAAATCGGCAATGGTTTAAGTAGTAAAGAAATAAGTGAAAAATTATTTTTGACAGATGGAACAGTTAGAAATTATACATCTGTTATAATTGATAAATTATTTGCAGATAATCGTTTTGATGCTTGGAAAAAGGCGAATGAAAAAGGCTGGATCTAAATACAAACAAAAAAGTATTGAGTGTTTTGATTTAAGAGACTTTGAAAGTGAGTCAATAATCAAAATCTTACTCAATACTTTTATTTTGGTACTCTCAAGTTAGATTTGTTAACTAATTTTTTCGCTTATTATAAAACGAAACAATCAGGTAAACGATAAAACCTACAAAGATACCCAATAAAATAGATAATACTGCCGTCACTATTAATGGTAATTTGAAAAATATTTGTAGGAAAATACCAATGATAATTGCGATAATTACTGCAATTAATGTGACTGTATTTTCATTTGAAATGTTCATTCATTTTCACTCCTTAACAATAACATTATATCATGCTATAGCTTTCCAAAATATTGAAATATGTAGATATGGCTATTGACGATATTTCTTAACTTTTATATGATTAATCGGAATGAAAAAAGAGAAGTAGGTGGCAAAATGAAGTCAAATAAATCGCTTGCTATGATTGTGGTAGCCATCATTATTGTAGGTGTATTAGCATTTCAATTTATGAATCATACGGGTCCTTTTAAAAAGGGAACAAATCATGAAACTGTACAAGATTTAAATGGTAAAGATAAAGTGCATGTTCAAAGAGTTGTGGATGGTGATACATTTATTGCAAATCAAAATGGTAAAGAAATTAAAGTTAGGCTTATAGGGGTTGATACGCCAGAAACGGTAAAACCGAATACGCCTGTACAACCATTTGGCAAAGAAGCATCAAATTATAGTAAGAAGACATTAACAAATCAAGATGTTTATTTAGAATATGATAAGGAAAAGCAAGACCGCTATGGTAGAACATTGGCGTATGTATGGATAAGTAAAGATCGTATGTACAATAAGGAATTAGTGGAAAAGGGACTTGCTAGAGAGAAGTATTTTTCACCAAATGGCAAATATAGAAATGTATTTATAGAAGCACAAAATAAAGCTAAACAACAGAAATTAAATATTTGGAGTAAATAATTAAATAGGTGATTATATATATTAAAGTAAAATATACTTGAAGCATCGATTTATTATTACCATAAATTTATATATAGAAATAATTTAAAGGCATAATAACCATAGTGCGTATCGAGCGTAATGGATTATTATGCCTTTGATTTTACTTGAATATAGCTGTGATTTGATCAACCTGATCTTTATTTAAAGGGTGTTTAGATAGCTCTATGGCTTCGCTAATAATACGTCGTAACGAAGATTTTGTTGAAACTGTATCAACATATTTATCTCTTTCTTCAGAACCTTGAATGATATTAACTGTACCATCACTAAAGTAAATAACACCGGTACTTTGGACTTTAAAGTTAAAGTTTTGTTCAATATGATCCTTTAATGCTTTAGCATTATTTGCTGCTAATTGATACGGATCATAATCATAAAAATCATAAATAACACGATTTGGTTGAACTGTTTCTGTAAAAGTATAGATAGACTTTCTTGATGAATTAAACTGATCATGATATTGCTGGCTAATGTAATGACCGACAACTTTTTCAATATTACTATTGCTCACTTCTGTATCATGCTCATCAGGTACATCAAAGTGATAAAATGTTTTTTCACCCCAGCTTTTTACATCAACGTTTATTAAACCGATATCTGAAACAATGATAAAATCAAATGAACGTGCATACTCGAAAAACGGATGTTTAGTAGCTAAATTGCTTGTAACGATAATATCGTAATATTTTAATTTACCATTTTCGAGATAGCTATCTAAAATCTTGCGTAATTCTCTTTTAGCATTTTTGTATGCATGGTGGCCAACATCATTATTAGAACTCAGCATTTGACTTCTTAATTCAGCATTTTCTGCACTTAATGCTTTGTTCTTTTTAATAAGTTGCTTTCTTGCATAAACTTCGGTATCTATTTTACTATTACTATACCTTTGATTTAAAACTAATATACCAATTAATGCTACAATGATAATGATAAGTACAACATAAAAAGACATTTTTTCACCAATCCTTTTTGACTTCTTTAACTTTGTATACAATAATAATTAATAAAGATTAATTGTTATTCAATTTCCCACATTTTTATTAGTCGATTTTAGTTCATCATTGTTATAATCAAATTATAAACTGACAGATATTGATGTTCAATGAATATGACGTGAAAGATTCGTGAATTCAAGTTTATGTCGAATTTATGTTATAACGGTCATTTAAATGACAGAATTAGGTCACTCATAGTATTTTGAAGATTGAATTCATTAATTTTAAAATGTATAATGATATTTGCGAAAGCGCTTGCTTAGGAGGTGTATTTGAGAGTGAATGAAATGAATGCTAAAGAACAATTAGTGGACAATTTAATGAAAACATCATCGCAATTATTTAAATTTCACGGTGAAGTTGCCATGCAGCTTTTCTTAAATGATGAATTAAAATTACCTTCTATTGTTGAAATATGCGTGGAACGTAAGCGTTTAAGTGATATTGTGAAAGTTATTCCGCAATCATATGCGTTACTATACATAGATAAGCAAGATCAAGCAATAGCTAAAGAAGATTTATCACTTTCAAAAATTGCAAAAGTTTATGTGCAATATGATGATACAACAATAATGAGTATTTTCGTTTATGATGTTGTAAACGATGAATGGATTTTTAGATTGGATCCGAATATACGTATACCTAAGAGTAACATTTACTTCCATAGTTTAAATTGGGATGTAGATTATATTAAACCGGAAATCGTTCTAATGTATGATCTAATGCAACACCATCAGTATCATCATTATTCCAATTATAAACGAGTCATAGATGCATTAAGCTACTATCAATTTTTTATTTTAAAATTTGTAGTAGGTGAGCAACGTATTAAGGATGCAATACAGAGAACAATAAATAATTAAGAAAAAGCAATTCATAACGCAGTTGAATACATGTGTTACGAATTGCTTTTATATTAGTTTTTATCACACAAGTTTTTTAATGCAACCCCGTGATAGCAAAACTCATATGTAGATAATACAGCTTTTTCAGCATCATCTACATGAATTCCAAACATCATCGATATTTCCGAAGCACCTTGGTTAATCATTTTTAAGTTAATTTTTGATTCAGCTAAGGCATGTGTAATTTTATTTGCAGTACCAATGACTTTATTCATACCTTCGCCGACAATCATTAAAATTGCTAAATCATGCTCAATACTTAGCTCATCAACATCACATTTTTGACGAATTTCATTTAATACTTTTGTTTCTTTATTTTGAATTTGTTTTGAACGCATAACGATACTGATAGTATCAATACCTGAAGGCATATGATCAAATGAAATATTATTATCCTCTAAGACACCTAATATCTTTCTAGTAAAGCCGACTTGTCTATTCATTAAATACTTTTTGATATTAATAACAGTAAAATCTTTATCACAACTTATACCGCTAATCACATTTTTCGCATTTATTTCTCTATCATGCACTATAAATGTACCCTTATCTTGAGGGCGGTTCGTATTTTTAATCACCACAGGGATGCGATCTTTATAAAGTGGTTGTAAGGCTTCATCATGGAAAACACTAAAACCAGCATAAGATAATTCACGCATTTCTCGATAAGTGATTTCTTCGATTAATTCAGGATCTTTGATGATATTTGGATTAGCTTTATAAATACCAGACACATCGGTGAAATTTTCATAAATTGTGGCTCTAACACCACTTGATATGATGGCGCCAGTTATATCTGATCCGCCACGTGGAAATGTAACTATATATCCTTCATGAGATACGCCAAAAAATCCTGGGATAATTAGTTTTTCGTCATAATCTCTTAATTTTTTAATTTCAGAGTAAGCACTATCTAATATTTGTGCTTCTTGTGGGACGTCAGTAACAAAAATACCCGCTTCCTTCGGTGATATATATTTTGTTGGTATACCTTGACTATTATTATATAGAGCTATCAATTGCGCATTAAAATCTTCACCACAAGAAAGTAATGCATCTAATAGTCTCTTCGGTTCATTTTTTAATTGATTAATATAATGTTCCAAAGTCACATCTATCGTCCGTAAAATACTTTCATCCATTTGCAATTCTTTTACAATATCATCATAACGCTGAATAATTTCTCTTTTTTTATCATGATAATCAAGATGATTAATGACCTTTTCATATAATCTGATTAATAAATCAGTTGTTTTAATATCATTATCATGTCTTTTACCTGGAGCAGAAACGATAACAATCTTTCGCTCTGGATCAGAATTAACAATATTTAAAACCTTTTTAATTTGAGTAGCATTGGAGACGGAGCTACCACCGAATTTGGAAACTTTCATAGTGCATGCCAACCTTTCTAAAAAATCAGAAAATTGTATTCAGTTTTGTAAGTAAGAATGATATTATGTATTTATATTTTGAATATTACGAACTTTACAAAAATAAAGAATAATTCTATACTATACTATCATCTAGTGTTTTTCAATAATACATTTGTTTTTCTCAAAAGCACAAACGGAGGTACATAAAATGAAAAAATTAAATATAGCATTATTAGGATTAGGTACTGTCGGATCTGGTGTTGTTAAAATCATCGAAGAGAACCGACAGCAAATTCAAGATACATTAAATAAAGATATCGTCATAAAGCATATTCTTGTTCGAGATAAATCTAAAAAGAGACCGCTAAATATTAGCCAATATCATTTAACTGAAGATGTTAATGAAATTTTAAATGATGATTCATTAGATATTATCGTTGAAGTCATGGGAGGAATTGAACCAACTGTAGATTGGTTAAGAACAGCACTTAAAAATAAAAAACATGTTATTACCGCAAATAAAGATTTATTAGCAGTACATCTTAAACTTTTAGAAGATTTAGCAGAAGAAAATGGTGTAGCTTTAAAGTTTGAAGCGAGTGTAGCAGGTGGTATTCCGATCGTAAATGCCATAAATAATGGTTTGAATGCGAATAATATTTCAAAATTTATGGGAATTTTAAATGGTACCTCTAATTTTATTTTATCTAAAATGACTAAAGAGCAAACGACATTTGAGGAAGCACTTGATGAAGCGAAAAGACTTGGTTTTGCTGAAGCGGATCCAACTGATGATGTAGAAGGGGTAGATGCAGCGCGTAAAGTTGTCATTACATCATATTTATCATTTAACCAAGTCATTAAATTAAACGACGTTAAACGAAGAGGAATTAGTGGTGTAACTTTAACTGATATTAATGTAGCCGATCAACTGGGGTATAAAATTAAATTGATTGGTAAGGGAATATATGAAAATGGTAAAGTTAATGCATCAGTAGAACCAACGTTAATTGATAAAAAGCATCAATTAGCAGCTGTAGAGGATGAATATAACGCGATTTATGTCATTGGTGATGCCGTTGGTGACACGATGTTTTATGGAAAAGGAGCAGGCAGTTTAGCAACAGGTAGTGCCGTTGTCAGTGATTTATTGAATGTAGCATTATTCTTTGAATCAGATTTACACACATTGCCACCACATTTTGAATTAAAGACAGATAAAACAAGGGAAATGATGGATTCTGATGCAGAAATTAATATTAAAGAAAAATCCAATTTCTTTGTAGTAGTGAATCATGTCAAAGGTTCAATTGAAAATTTTGAAAATGAGTTAAAGGCAATATTACCATTCCACCGATCATTAAGAGTTGCAAATTACGATAATCAATCATATGCCGCTGTTATAGTTGGATTGGAATCATCACCAGAAGAATTAATCACTAAGCATGGATACGAAGTTGACAAAGTATACCCAGTAGAAGGAGTTTAATTATAATGAGAAGATGGCAAGGATTAGTAGAAGAGTTTAAAGCACATTTACCAGTAAATGAAAATACACCAAAATTAACATTGAACGAGGGAAATACACCACTCATTCATTGTGAAAATATGTCTAAAATACTAGGTATAGATTTATATGTGAAGTATGAAGGTGCCAATCCGACAGGTTCATTTAAAGATCGCGGTATGGTAATGGCTGTGACAAAAGCAAAAGAGCAAGGTAAGAAAATTGTAATATGCGCTTCGACTGGAAATACATCAGCGTCTGCAGCAGCATATGCAGCTAGAGCAGGTTTAAAAGCTATCGTCGTAATACCAGAAGGTAAAATTGCGTTAGGTAAACTGTCGCAAGCAGTAATGTATGGTGCAGAAATCGTTTCTATTGAAGGAAACTTTGATGAAGCTTTAGAAATTGTAAAAGAAATTGCAAAAAGTGGCGAAATCGAGCTTGTAAACTCTGTCAATCCATTTAGAATCGAAGGGCAAAAGACAGGCTCATTTGAAATTGTGCAACAATTAGACGGTGAAGCACCTGATATTTTAGCGATTCCTGTAGGTAATGCAGGTAATATTACTGCATATTGGAAAGGCTTTAAAGAATATCATGAAGCTAAAGGATCACAATTGCCGAAAATGTTTGGCTTCCAAGCTGAAGGCGCATCACCAATTGTTCAAAATAAAGTCATTAAAAATCCTGAAACGATTGCAACTGCTATTCGAATTGGTAATCCTGCTAGTTGGGAAAAGGCGACTAATGCTCTTAAAGAATCAAATGGATTAATAGATAGTGTTACTGATGATGAAATTCTAGAAGCATATCAGTTAATGACAACTAAAGAAGGTGTCTTTAGTGAACCAGCAAGTAATGCTTCTATTGCAGGTTTAATTAAATTGCATAGACAAGGTAAATTACCTCAAGGTAAAAAAGTAGTTGCGATTTTAACTGGTAATGGACTAAAAGATCCTGATACTGCTATTTCACTACTAGATAATCCGATAAAGCCATTGCCAAATGATAAAGATAGCATTATCGATTATATTAAAGGAGCTTTATAACATGTCGAATGTTTTGGAGTTAACAATTCCTGCATCAACAGCCAACCTTGGAGTTGGCTTTGATTCTATAGGTATGGCTTTAGATAAATTTTTGCATCTGTCTGTAAAAGAAACATCAGGGACAAAATGGGAATATATTTTCCATGATGATGCATCGAAGCAATTACCTACTGACGAAACAAACTTTATTTATCATGTGGCACAACAAGTTGCTGCTAAATATAGTGTTGACTTGCCTAATTTATGTATCGAAATGAGAAGTGATATTCCATTGGCAAGAGGGTTAGGTTCGTCAGCTTCTGCTTTAGTAGGAGCTATATATATCGCAAATTATTTTGGTGATATCCAACTATCTAAACACGAGGTATTACAATTAGCGACTGAAATAGAAGGACATCCTGATAATGTTGCGCCGACCATTTATGGTGGTTTAATCGCTGGGTATTATAATGATGTCTCGAAAGAAACGTCAGTTGCACATATTGACATACCAGACGTGGATGTGATTGTAACGATACCAACCTATGAACTAAAAACAGAAGCATCAAGACGTGCTTTACCACAAAAGTTAACACATAGTGAAGCGGTTAAAAGTAGTGCAATTAGTAATACAATGATTTGTGCATTAGCACAGCACAATTATGAATTAGCAGGTAAACTCATGCAACAAGATGGCTTTCATGAACCGTATCGTCAGCATTTAATTGCTGAATTTGATGAAGTGAAAACAATCGCTAGTCAACATAATGCCTATGCAACTGTAATTAGTGGTGCTGGACCAACAATTTTAATATTTAGTCGCAAAGAAAATAGTGGCGAATTGGTTCGCGCTTTAAATAGAAATGTAGTTACATGTCATTCTGAATTAGTAGATATTAATGTTAGTGGTGTTAAAGAACGAATTGTATACCAATAGACACTTTATATTGTAAAATAGTATTGAATGTGAAATAGAGAGGAGATTTAATGCGATATGACAAATTATAAAGTTGTCGTTTTAGATATGGATGACACATTGCTAAATTCAGATAATGTGATATCAGAAGAAACTGCAAATTATTTAACAGCAATTCAAGATGAAGGTTATTATGTTGTTTTAGCATCTGGTAGACCTACTGAAGGTATGATTCCAACTGCTAGAGATTTAAAATTACCTGAACATCATAGCTATATTATTAGTTATAACGGCAGTAAAACGATTAACATGACTAATGAAGAAGTAGAAGTAAGTAAATCGATTGGTAAGCAGGATTTCGATGAAATTGTAGATTATTGTCGAGATAGAGGATTTTTCGTTCTTACATATCATGATGGTCAAATTATTTACGACAGCGAACATGAATATATGAATATTGAAGCAGAATTAACTGGTTTACCGATGAAACGTGTTGATGACATTAAGGCGTATATTCAAGATGATGTTCCTAAGGTCATGGGTGTAGATTATGTAGCGAATATTACAGAAGCTAGAATTGATTTGAATGGTGTGTTCAATGATAATGTAGATGCTACGACAAGTAAGCCATTCTTCTTAGAATTTATGGCTAAAGATGTTTCAAAAGGTAATGCAATTAAAGCGTTATGTCACAAATTGGGATATTCGGTGGATCAAGTCATTGCTTTTGGTGATAGTATGAATGATAAATCAATGTTTGAAGTCGCAGGTCTAGCTATTGCTATGGGGAATGCATCAGATGAACTTAAGCAATATGCAGATGAAATTACGTTGGACCATAATGAAAATGGTATTCCACATGCGCTCAAAAAATTGTTATAAATTTTAAAATAAGCCTAATCACAGGATATTTGAATAAGATATCTTGTGTTAAGGCTTTTTATTTATGTGAAAATGCGTTAGCTATAATATGGCGTATTTGAAATACATATTATAGATTAGTAATGATATCTAAAGAATAGAGTAGATGCATATTTTTTAAGTAAATCAAGTATTAGCTGGTCACGGAGGTAGATAAATAAATTTGAAGCATTCTGAATATTAACGAATGTATTAAAAAATGCAGTGACAATCTAACATTAATTGTTAAAATCACTGCAAGCATCTTGATTTTATTTAGCTGTTTGTGTCCAGTCATGCTTCCCTCTGAAGCGTTTTACATGAGCATATATTTGGTCAGCAGTATAATCTAAATTTGTATAAACTGTAATACTGAACGCTGATTGGTTTTCAGCAAATGATTCTTCGGAAAATAATTCCTTTAAGTGCGTAAATAAATCATTCATTTGTTTATGGTTTAAACCGGGATATTCCCTTAAAGTTCTCTTTAATAATTGTCCGTTCTTTTCTTCTAATGCTTGAACTACAATAACAAATCTCTCATCTTGCTTTAGTACATCATCAAATAAATTTGTTTGTCCAATCATTGAATTTCACCCCTGAAAAGTTATTGTTATCTATATTATACACGATATGCAAAATATCGAAAATAAAGAATGGTAACATGGTCATAATAAAATATAAACAGAATACTAGTTAATACACTTTATACTAGAAAAAGATATTAAAGTATATCTGCTTTACACCATTAAAAAGCGGCAAATGCTATAGATAATCTAAAGCATCTGCCGTGTGAGAATTTATTTATTTTTGATTGTCATAATCGTGTGGTTTTAAATTAATTGTTTCTAGCTTTACAAATTTTGTTTTGTGAATGATTTTATGAATAAAGTAAATCAACGCTAGAATGATTAAAGGTAAAAAGTTTTTAAAAGCATTTAACCATTGATCTTTTAAAATATATTCAACTGAACCACCAAATAGCAAGAATAATAGAGTAGTGATGACAATGATTGGTCCTAATGGATAAAAAGGTGCTTTATATGGTAGGACCTTATTAGGATCTTGACCTTGTTTTTTAATAGCTTGTCGCAATCGTATTTGTGACCAAATGCTTGATCCCCAAACAACTATAATCATTGAACCAATAATTTCAAGTAAATTAAAAACGGCATTTGAATTAAAGTTTGCATAAATAATAACAATAACAACGACTGCATAAGTAGTTAATAGTGCTCTTAAAGGTAACTTTGTTGTCTTGTTTAATTTACTTAAAAATTTAGGTGCTTTTTTGTCTGAACTTAAGGAATACAACATTCTTCCTGTTGTATAAACACCTGAATTTGCAGCGGATAATAATGAAGTTAAAATAACCGCGTTGATTACTGATGCTGCAAAGGCTATGCCTACTCTATCAAATACAATGGTAAATGGGCTTTGACTTATTGAACTACTTGCTCTTAATAATGATGGATCTGTGTACGGAATAATTGCACCAATTACTGCAATTGATAAGACATAGAATAAAAGAATACGCCAAAATACTTGTTTAATTGCCTTAGGCATAGACTTTTTAGGGTCATCTGATTCACCAGCAGTTACTGCTACTACTTCTGTACCACCAACTGAAAATCCGGCGACTAATAATACGCCTAAGAAACCAGAGATACCACCAACAAACGGTGCTTGGCCTTTTGTATAGTTTTCAAATCCATATGCATGACCACCTAAGATACCGAAAATCATTAAAAAGCCAAAAATAACGAATACGATAATTGTTAACACTTTAATCAATGATAACCAAAACTCAGTTTCTCCAAATGATTTTACAGAAAAAATGTTTAATAATAGTAAAATTGTAATAAAGATTAAGCTCCAAGTAATGGGGTGGAAAAATTTAAATGTGTCCCAGAAATAAAGCACATTTGACGCTACTATGACATCAACACTTGTAACTAATGACCACAATGCCCAATACAACCATCCCATGGTAAAGCCTAGAGATGAGTCAATAAAGCGTGTTGAATAAGAGCTGAATGAACCTGATACTGGATAAAATGTTGCCAACTCTCCAATTGATGACATTAAGAAATATAGCATGACACCAATAACAAGATAAGCGAGTATAGCGCCTCCAGGACCAGCTTGAGAAATGATATTACCAGTAGCTACAAATAGACCAGTCCCAATTGCACCACCTATAGCAATCATGGAAATGTGTCTTGAGTTAAGACTACGGTTCATTTTATTATCTTCCATATTTAGTCTCCCATCTATTTAAATATACCCATTATTGTAAGCTTTTTAAGTGTACTATTCAATAACTATTTAGCACTGTAAAGCGAAAAAATTAAAATTTTCTGATTTTTTAATCATCTTGAGCATGTTTAATTGTAATTCTGATGGGGTTAAATTATAATATGTATTAAATTATAATTATTATAAATTGTGGAGGGATGACTATGTCACAACAAGACAAAAAGTTAACTGGTGTTTTTGGACATCCAGTATCAGATCGAGAAAATAGTATGACAGCAGGGCCTAGGGGACCTCTTTTAATGCAAGATATTTACTTTTTAGAGCAAATGTCTCAATTTGATAGAGAAGTAATACCAGAACGTCGAATGCATGCCAAAGGTTCTGGTGCATTTGGGACATTTACTGTAACTAAAGATATAACAAAATATACGAATGCTAAAATATTCTCTGAAATAGGTAAGCAAACCGAAATGTTTGCCCGTTTTTCTACTGTAGCAGGAGAACGTGGTGCTGCTGATGCGGAGCGTGACATTCGAGGATTTGCGTTAAAGTTCTACACTGAAGAAGGAAACTGGGATTTAGTAGGGAATAACACACCAGTATTCTTCTTTAGAGATCCAAAGTTATTTGTTAGTTTAAATCGTGCGGTGAAACGAGATCCTAGAACAAATATGAGAGATGCACAAAATAACTGGGATTTCTGGACGGGGCTTCCAGAAGCATTGCACCAAGTAACGATCTTAATGTCAGATAGAGGGATTCCTAAAGATTTACGTCATATGCATGGGTTCGGTTCACACACATACTCTATGTATAATGATTCTGGTGAACGTGTTTGGGTTAAATTCCATTTTAGAACTCAACAAGGTATTGAAAACTTAACTGATGAAGAAGCTGCTGAAATTATAGCTACAGATCGCGATTCATCTCAACGCGATTTATTCGAAGCCATTGAAAAAGGTGATTATCCAAAATGGACAATGTATATTCAAGTAATGACTGAGGAACAAGCTAAAAACCATAAAGATAATCCATTTGATTTAACAAAAGTATGGTATCACGATGAGTATCCTCTAATTGAAGTTGGAGAGTTTGAATTAAATAGAAATCCAGATAATTACTTTATGGATGTTGAACAAGCTGCGTTTGCACCAACTAATATTATTCCAGGATTAGATTTTTCTCCAGACAAAATGCTGCAAGGGCGTTTATTCTCATATGGCGATGCGCAAAGATATCGATTAGGAGTTAATCATTGGCAGATTCCTGTAAACCAACCTAAAGGTGTTGGTATTGAAAATATTTGTCCTTTTAGTAGAGATGGTCAAATGCGCGTAGTTGACAATAACCAAGGTGGAGGAACACATTATTATCCAAATAACCATGGTAAATTTGATTCTCAACCTGAATATAAAAAGCCACCATTCCCAACTGATGGATACGGCTATGAATATAATCAACGTCAAGATGATGATAATTATTTTGAACAACCAGGTAAATTGTTTAGATTACAATCAGAGGACGCTAAAGAAAGAATTTTTACAAATACAGCAAATGCAATGGAAGGAGTAACGGATGATGTTAAACGACGTCATATTCGTCATTGTTACAAAGCTGACCCAGAATATGGTAAAGGTGTTGCAAAAGCATTAGGTATTGATATAAATTCTATTGATCTTGAAACTGAAAATGATGAAACATACGAAAACTTTGAAAAATAAATTTGATATGTAGTTTCTATATTGCGTAGTTGAGCAGTTTATGATATCATAATAAATCGTAAAGATTCCTAACAAGAGAGGGTGTTTAACGTGCGCGTAAACGTAACATTAGCATGCACAGAATGTGGCGATCGTAACTATATCACTACTAAAAATAAACGTAATAATCCTGAGCGTATTGAAATGAAAAAATATTGCCCAAGATTAAACAAATATACGTTACATCGTGAAACTAAGTAATTCTTATCATTCAAATACGACGATTTGAAAATAAAGCGGGCTTACCTATTATATTGGGGAGCTCGCTTTTTTATGAAATTTTTGTGAAGAGTGATTAATGAATTGAGTTTCATCGATAGAACAATTTATGATTGTATTAGTTGTTACTTTATTAAAATTTGAGAATATTTATAGAAGGAAATAGATTACTGATTTTATAAAGTCATTTTGTTAGCGAATGCTTGAAAGAGTATTTAATATAGTAGAATTTAAAATTTCAAAGCGGAATTTAATAAGTACGAAATAATTGTGGATATGTTTTATAAATGTTCGACAATACATTTTAATGTTAAATATGATGGTTTAGAAAATAATTTAACAAAGAAATGAAACTTTACTGTTGAATTATGTGAGGATTGTGTTATTATATAAATCGTAATAATTACGATTTGATAAAAAGTGAGGTAACTATATATGGCTAAGAAATCTAAAATAGCAAAAGAGAGAAAAAGAGAAGAGTTAGTAAATAAATATTACGAATTACGTAAAGAGTTAAAAGCAAAAGGTGATTACGAAGCGTTAAGAAAATTACCAAGAGATTCATCACCTACACGTTTAACTAGAAGATGTAAAGTAACTGGAAGACCTAGAGGTGTATTACGTAAATTTGAAATGTCTCGTATTGCGTTTAGAGAACATGCGCACAAAGGACAAATTCCAGGTGTTAAAAAATCAAGTTGGTAAAATCAAATTTCGTACTTTAGCCCATTTACAATATCAATAAAACAATGTACAGTATATACGAATGCTATAAACTGAATGTTTTCTCATATTAATAAGGAAACATTCGGTTTTTAATTTGCATTTAAAAATAATTAGTTTTTAAAGGGGCTATTTAAAGTGAAAATATTTGATTACGAAGATATTCAATTAATACCTAATAAATGCATAGTTGAAAGTAGGTCTGAATGTGATACAACTATCCAATTTGGTCCGAAAAAATTCAAGCTACCTGTAGTTCCTGCAAATATGCAAACAGTTATGAATGAGAAATTAGCGAAATGGTTTGCTGAAAATGATTACTTTTATATCATGCATCGTTTTGATGAAGAAGCAAGAATACCTTTTATAAAAAATATGCAAAATTCAGGCTTATTTGCATCTATTTCAGTTGGTGTAAAGAAAGCGGAATTTGATTTTATTGAAAAGTTAGCTCAAGAAAAATTAATCCCCGAATATATTACAATAGATATTGCGCATGGTCACTCGGATTCAGTGATAAACATGATTAAACATATTAAAACCCATATACCTGATAGTTTTGTTATTGCTGGTAATGTTGGTACGCCAGAAGGTGTTAGAGAATTAGAAAATGCTGGTGCTGATGCTACCAAAGTCGGTATAGGTCCTGGTAGAGTTTGTATTACAAAGATTAAAACAGGTTTTGGTACTGGTGGTTGGCAGTTAGCGGCATTAAACATATGTAGTAAAGCAGCTCGTAAACCTTTGATTGCCGATGGTGGTATAAGAACGCATGGCGACATCGCTAAGTCAATTAGATTTGGTGCATCAATGGTCATGATTGGTTCATTATTTGCGGCACACGAAGAATCACCTGGTGAAACTGTAGAACTTGATGGTAAACAGTATAAAGAATATTTTGGTAGTGCATCTGAATTTCAAAAAGGCGAACATAAAAATGTAGAAGGTAAAAAAATGTTTGTAGAACATAAGGGGTCATTAATGGATACCTTAAAAGAAATGCAACAAGATTTACAAAGCTCAATTTCATATGCCGGTGGAAAAGACTTGAAATCATTACGTACTGTAGATTATGTTATTGTTAGAAACTCTATTTTCAACGGTGATAGAGATTAATATTTATAGTAGGTGATGTAAATTAAAAAATTCATAGTAACTGTTGTTGCGTTTTTATCAATTATTATCATTGCGCCAATAACAGAATTTAAACCATTCATTCATTTACAAAATGAAGTAAGACAATATATTGACATTCACATCAATAAAGAAACAATTTCTGCGGAAAATAAATTGGATACGCCTAAGAAACAACAATTTGCCTTTAATAATATTCAGATGAATATGTCAAAGTCAGATGTTGAGAAAACATTGAATAAACCAAAAAGAGTGACATTTAATGAATATGGTACGAAGTGGTATACGTATTATGATGACGATTACAATAATTTTATAATGATAAGTTACATTAAAGATAAAGTTAATGCGTTATATACAAATCAAAATATCATCACTTCAAAATCAAAAATTAAATACAATACACCGAAATCGGTTGTAAGGCAAAGATTAGGCGAACCAGAAACAGAGATTGTTAAAGGTAGAGTACGTTACGAACAAAATAATAAAGAATATGATGTTTTCCATAAAAATCACATTTATACGACGGTATTTTATGATAAGCATCAACGTAATAATGTAACAGCTGTTTTACAAGTAAGTGATGCTATGGAAAATAGATTAAAAGAACAATATGGGGCACCTTCGAAATCGCTTGCAGATAGTTTTGAACTACAAAATTTTGATTTAGTTAATGCTGAAAGAAAACAACATCAATTATCTACATTGAAGTATTCTAAACAGAATTCTGAAACTGCTCGTAAGCATAGTAAAGATATGGCCAAAAATCATTATTTTGATCATACAAATTTAAAAGGTCAATCACCATTTGATCGATTGAAAAAAGATGGTATTACATTTAACTCAGCCGGAGAGAATTTAGCATATGGTCAAGTTAGTAGTATCTATGCACATCAAGGATTAATGAATTCTATTGGTCACAGAAAAAATATTTTAAATGATACGTTTAAAATATTAGGTGTTGGTGTTGATTTTAATGATGAAAAACAACCTTTTTGGACAGAAAATTATACTGGTTAATGTTTTTGGTATGAGTTTAAAGGGTAATGTTTGTCTGTAAGGAAGTAGATAAACATGATGACAACAGATAAACCAAAAGATGCGGATATACTTGAACGCGTCAAAGATATACTTAATAAAAAAGAAAGAAAAAAATAATAATGGCTCGCTCCTGTAAATTATTACGGGGGCGAGTTTTAATTTGTGTAACATTTTGCAGGAATCTGTAATTCAAAATTTATATTAAAGAATGAGATTATCTAACAATTCGCAATTTCTGTTTGAACTGAATTTAGATTAGAATAAATAAAACCTCTTGAAAACGAAACTTTTTCAAGAGGTCCAAAATTTATAAAAATGAGGGTTTAACAATTACGATAATATATAACGGTTTAAAATATTACATTTCGCGGTACAAACCAATTACTTTCCCAATTACAGCAACATTGTCGAGGTAAATTGGCTCCATTGTACTATTTTCAGGTTGTAATCGATAACGATTTTTTTCTTTATAGAAGCGTTTGACAGTTGCTTCATCTTCCTCAGTCATAGCAACAATAATGTCTCCATTTTCTGCTATGGTTTGACTGCGAACAATTACTTTGTCTCCGTCTAATATACCAGCCTCAATCATACTGTCGCCTACGACGTTTAATATGAATATGTCGCTATTATGTGTCGATGTTAAGTGTTCAGGTAATGGAAAATACTCTTCAATATTTTCTACAGCGGTAATAGGAATACCTGCTGTGACTTTACCAATAACTGGCACATGAATCGTTTCTTCCATATTAATATTATCATTTGTTTGATCACTTACAATTTCTATAGCACGTGGTTTCGTTGGATCTCTTCTTATATAACCTTTTTCTTCAAGACGTGAAAGGTGACCATGAACAGTTGAACTGGATGCTAAGCCAACTGCTTCACCAATTTCACGAACACTAGGCGGATAACCTTTCATTTGAACAACTTGTTTAATATAGTTATATATTTCGCTTTGTCGTTTTGTTAATTCTCTCATATATAGGCACTCCCTAAATTAATTTAAATACAGTATATCATTAATTCACAACTAAAACAAACATTTGTTCGTTAAAATATCGACACAGAACATAAGTTCTGATAAATTACTTATACAAACAAATGTTCTAGGAGTGAAAATGATGTTTTACAATAAATATAAAAACGTATCAACATATATCATCATATTTTTAGTTTCAAGTGCAGCCTTTGCAATATTCTTGTTAAGTGCGAACGTTAGTGCTCACTCGGAACAAGTGTACGAAATGACTGACCATCAAATTAAGAACAATACGATAAATAAAGTATACGAACATAAAGACCCTACAAACAATAGCGAACAAAGAGATGGGAAAGTGTTCGCTTTAATAAATTGATACATTGTCACAACGTTATTTTGCCTATTTTTGCGAAATAGCGTTTTTTATTACTTTTTTGCTGAACTTAAATTTGTTATATTTTGTTAAAGTATTATAATGATTGAATAAACAAATTGAAGGTAGGTTTTTTAATTGAGTAATTCTGATTTGAATATCGAAAGAATTAACGAGTTAGCTAAAAAGAAAAAAGAAGTAGGATTAACTCAAGAAGAAGCAAAGGAGCAAACAGCCTTAAGAAAAGCTTATCTTGAGAGTTTTAGAAAAGGGTTTAAACAACAAATTGAAAATACTAAAGTAATTGATCCAGAAGGTAATGATGTAACACCTGAAAAAATTAAAGAGATACAACAAAAAAGAGATAATAAAAATTAAATCACAAATCTGTAAAGAATTTTCTGACATTATAACTTGGAATAAGTATTTTACTTATCTTTTTATTTTAAAATAAGTTATAATGTATTTGATAAAATTGAAGAAGGGAAGATACACAAGATGTTTAATGAAAAAGATCAATTAGCTGTTGATACGCTACGTGCACTAAGTATCGACACAATCGAAAAAGCGAATTCTGGTCATCCAGGATTACCTATGGGAGCTGCCCCAATGGCTTACACTTTGTGGACACGTCATCTGAATTTTAATCCACAATCTAAAGGTTACTTCAATAGAGACCGTTTCGTATTATCGGCAGGGCATGGTTCAGCATTATTGTATAGCTTGTTACATGTTTCTGGTAGTTTAGAATTAGAAGAATTAAAGCAATTTAGACAATGGGGTTCTAAAACACCAGGCCATCCTGAATACAGACATACTGATGGTGTAGAAGTTACTACTGGACCACTTGGACAAGGTTTTGCTATGTCAGTAGGATTAGCTTTAGCAGAAGATCACCTAGCAGGGAAATTTAATAAAGAAGGATATAATGTTGTAGATCATTACACATATGTATTAGCTTCTGACGGTGATTTAATGGAAGGTATTTCGCATGAAGCAGCTTCATTTGCTGGACATAATAAATTAAGTAAATTAGTTGTTTTATACGATTCAAATGATATTTCATTAGATGGCGAATTAAACAAAGCTTTTTCTGAAAACACAAAAGCTCGTTTTGAAGCATATGGTTGGAATTACTTACTAGTTAAAGATGGTAATGATTTAGAAGAAATTGATAATGCGATTACTACTGCTAAATCTCAAGAAGGACCAACAATTATCGAAGTTAAAACAACAATCGGATTTGGTTCACCGAATAAAGCAGGAACTAATGGTGTTCATGGGGCACCTTTAGGTGAAGATGAAAGAAAATTAACATTCGAAAATTACGGTTTAGATCCTGAAAAACGTTTTAATGTTTCAGAAGAAGTATACGAAATTTTCCAAAATACTATGTTAAAACGTGCTAATGAAGATGAATCTCAATGGAATTCATTATTAGAAAAATATGCAGAAACATATCCTGAATTAGCAGAAGAATTTAAATTAGCGATTAGTGGTAAATTGCCTAAAAATTATAAGGATGAACTACCACGTTTTGAACTTGGTCATAATGGTGCATCTCGTGCTGATTCTGGTACTGTTATTCAAGCAATCAGTAAAACTGTCCCTTCATTCTTTGGTGGATCAGCAGACCTTGCTGGTTCAAACAAATCCAATGTAAATGATGCAACAGATTATAGTTCTGAAACACCTGAAGGTAAAAATGTGTGGTTTGGTGTACGTGAATTTGCTATGGGTGCTGCTGTAAATGGTATGGCTGCACATGGAGGTTTACATCCATATGGTGCAACATTCTTCGTATTTAGTGATTATTTAAAACCAGCGTTACGCTTATCATCAATTATGGGATTAAATGCTACGTTCATCTTCACACATGATTCAATTGCAGTAGGTGAAGATGGTCCTACTCATGAACCAATTGAACAATTAGCTGGACTAAGAGCCATTCCAAATATGAATGTTATCCGTCCTGCAGATGGTAATGAAACAAGAGTAGCATGGGAAGTTGCCTTAGAATCTGAATCTACACCTACTTCATTAGTATTGACACGTCAAAACTTACCGGTTTTAGATGTACCAGAAGATGTAGTTGAAGAAGGCGTTCGAAAAGGTGCCTATACAGTTTATGGCTCTGAAGAGACACCAGAATTCCTATTATTAGCTTCAGGTTCAGAAGTTAGTCTTGCAGTTGAAGCTGCTAAAGATCTTGAAAAGCAAGGTAAATCAGTGCGTGTTGTTTCAATGCCTAACTGGAATGCATTTGAACAACAATCTGAAGAATATAAAGAATCAGTTATTCCATCAAGCGTAACAAAACGTGTTGCGATTGAAATGGCTTCACCGCTAGGATGGCATAAATATGTAGGTACTGCAGGTAAAGTTATTGCTATTGACGGCTTTGGCGCAAGTGCACCTGGCGATTTAGTAGTTGAAAAATATGGCTTTACAAAAGAAAATATCTTAAACCAAGTTATGAGCTTATAAGAATAATTTATAAAGCGAGTATGTTTAGAAGTCTAGGATGCATAATCTTAGGCTTCTTTTAAAGTGGTGAAATTTAGAGTATAGCACTCAAACTACACCATAAGTGATAACTTTTGAAAATATACTATTTCAGATTAATCTTTAAAACCTCTGTTATAACAGCATGATTTTTGATATTATTTTTAGTATCGATATTAAAATACTTGAATAAACTAGTTCTTGAAATAATGTGATGAATTTAGTAAAATTCAGTAGGATAAAGAAAGCGGGTGAAACAATGGCAACTTGGTTAGCAATTATTTTTATAGTAGCTGCATTAATTTTAGGTTTAATTGGAGGTTTCCTTTTAGCTAGAAAATATATGATGGACTACTTGAAGAAAAACCCACCAATCAACGAAGAAATGCTTCGTATGATGATGATGCAAATGGGTCAAAAACCTTCTCAGAAGAAAATTAATCAAATGATGACGATGATGAATAAAAATATGGATCAAAATATGAAGAGTGCGAAAAAGTAAATTCGCAATTGATAGAGGCTATTTTCCAGATATGGAAATGGCCTCTTTTTATAATCAAATTAATAAGAATAAATATGTTTATTAAAATTAAAGTTAACAAAATGACGAATAGACTGAGAAATGCTATAATTCATTTTGTATGATTTACAGAGAGTTTATTTAACGAGAAGGTGTCTGCGTGCTCTATTTAATATTTTCAATCATTGTAGCTTTATTTATGGGAACTATAGTTATAGTTATTCGTATGAAAGCTCAAAATTATCCGGTAAATGAGAAAAAAATAGTTTTGCCACCGTTTTTTATGGCGACTGGTGCATTGATGTACGTCGTTCCATATTTTAGGCTAACAGGATCGGAAATGCTAGAAGCCTTTATAATTGGTTTGCTTTTTTCTACAGTTCTAATTTGGACTTCTCGATTTGAAGTCAAAGGTACAGAAATTTATATGAAACGATCTAAAGCATTTCCAGTTATTTTGATTTCATTACTTATCATTCGTACTGTGATGAAAATATTCATTAGTAATGAAATAGATCCTGGAGAATTAGGCGGCATGTTCTTTTTATTAGCATTCTGTATGATTGTTCCTTGGAGAGCAGCAATGCTATATAAATACAAAAAACTAAAGAAAACATTAATCAATTAATTACTTTTAAAACCACTTGTGATCGACTTTTAAATCAGTCAATGAGTGGTTTTAATTTTACTTGAAAAGGTGAAATGTTTATATTAAAATAAAAGCGAACAAATGTTCTATATGGAGGCAGTAATGAAAATTATACATACAGCGGACTGGCACTTAGGGAAAATATTAAATGGCAAACAGCTTTTAGAAGATCAAGCTTATATTTTAGATATGTTCGTAGAAAAAATGAAAGAAGAAGAACCTGATATCATTGTGATAGCTGGAGATTTATATGACACAACATATCCAAGTAAAGATGCAATCATGTTATTAGAACAAGCGATTGGAAAGCTAAATTTAGAACTGCGTATACCAATAATTATGATTAGCGGAAATCATGATGGTAAAGAGAGATTAAACTATGGGGCGAGTTGGTTTGAACATAATCAGTTATTTATAAGAACAGATTTTACATCGATTAATTCGCCAATAGAGATAAATGGGGTTAATTTTTATACACTCCCTTATGCTACTGTGAGCGAAATGAAACACTATTTTGAAGATGACACCATTGAAACGCATCAACAGGGAATTACGCGCTGTATTGAAACAATAGCACCGGCAATTGATGAAGATGCCGTCAATATTTTAATTAGTCATCTGACTGTTCAAGGTGGAAAGACATCTGATTCTGAAAGACCATTAACTATTGGAACGGTTGAATCAGTTCAGAAAGGTGTTTTTGATATATTTGATTATGTCATGCTAGGTCACTTGCATCATCCATTTAGTATAGAAGACGACAAAATTAAATATAGTGGCTCCTTATTGCAGTATTCATTTTCGGAAGCGGGTCAAGCTAAAGGGTATAGACGTGTAACAATTAACAATGGCATTATTAACGATGTATTTATTCCTCTTAAGCCACTTAGACAATTGGAAATTATCTCGGGCGAATATAATGATGTTATTAATGAAAAAGTTCATGTGAAAAATAAAGATAATTATTTACATTTTAAACTTAAAAATATGTCCCATATTACTGATCCAATGATGAGTTTAAAACAAATTTATCCTAATACTTTAGCGCTGACGAATGAAACTTTTAATTATAATGAAGAAAATAATGCTATAGAAATAAGTGAAAAAGATGACATGTCAATCATCGAAATGTTTTATAAACATATAACTGATAAAGAATTATCGGATATCCAATCTAAAAAGATAAAAAATATTTTAGAAAACGAATTGAGAAAGGAGGATTAATGAATGAAACCATTACATTTAAAGTTGAATAATTTCGGCCCCTTTTTAAAAGAAGAAATTGATTTTTCTAAAATTGATAATAATGAATTGTTTTTAATAAGTGGTAAGACTGGATCGGGTAAAACAATGATTTTTGATGCAATGACTTATGCCTTGTTTGGTAAAGCATCAACTGAACAAAGAGAAGAAAATGATTTGAGAAGTCATTTCGCTGATGGTAAACAGCCGATGTCAGTAACGTTTGAATTTCAATTAAATCATCGAATTTATAAAGTGCATAGACAAGGCCCTTATATCAAAGAAGGTAATACAACAAAAACGAACGCTAAATTTGATGTATTTGAGATGGTGGATGGCAAGTATGAAATTAGAGAAAGTAAAGTAATTTCAGGTACCCAATTCATTATTGAATTATTAGGAGTAAATGCAGATCAATTCCGACAATTGTTTATTTTGCCTCAAGGTGAATTCAAACGCTTTTTAATATCAAACAGTCGTGAAAAGCAAGGGATATTAAGAACACTGTTTGACAGTGAAAAATTTGAAGCTATACGAGAAATATTAAAAGAAGAAGTAAAAAAAGAAAAAGCTCAAATCGAGAATAGATATCAACAAATTGACCTTTTATGGCAAGAAATTGAATCATTTGATGATGACAAAATAAAAAGCTTATTAGAGGTTGCCACTCAACAGATAGACAAAGTGATTGAAAATATACCACTTTTACAAGCTAGGTCGAAAGAAATACTAGCATTTGTAAATGAAAGTAAAGAAACTGCTATTAAAGAATATGAAATAATAGAAAAGAAAACACTAGAAAATAATATATTAAAAGATAATATTAATCAACTCAACAAAAATAAAATTGATTTCGTTCAATTGAAAGAGCAACAACCTGAAATAGAGGAAATTGAAGCTAAGTTAAAGTTGTTACAAGATATTACAAACCTATTGAATTATATTGAAAATAGAGAAAAAATTGAAACTAAAATTGCTAAAAGCAAAAAAGATATTTCTGAAACCAATAATAAAATATTGAACCTTGATTGTGATAAGCGAAACATAGACAAAGAGAAAAAAATGTTAGAAGAAAATGGAGATTTAATTGAAAGTAAAATCTCTTTTATTGATAAAACTAGAGTATTATTTAACGACATTAATAAGTATCAACAAAGTTATCTCAATATTGAACGCTTGAGAACTGAGGATGAACAATTAGGTGATGAATTAAATAATCTAATTAAAGGTTTAGAAAAGGTCGAAGATTCAATAGGTAATAATAAAAGTGATTACGAGAAAATTATCGAACTAAATAATGCGATAACTAACATAAATAATGAAATTAATGTAATTAAAGAAAATGAAAAAGCTAAAGATGAATTAGATAAACTATTAGGTAGTAAGCAAGAGTTAGAGAATCAAATTAATGAAGAAAAAACTATATTGAAGAATCTCGAAATAAAATTAGATTGCTATGATAAATCAAAATTGGACTTAAATGATAAAGAAAGCTTTATAAGTGAAATTAAATCTGCTGTAAAGATTGGAGATCAATGTCCGATATGTGGTAATGAAATTCAGGATTTAGGGCATCATATTGATTTTGACAGTATTGCTAAACGTCAAAATGAAATTAAAGAAATTGAAGCAAATATCCACACTATGGAATCGAATATTGCTGTGCATAATTCTGAAATTAAATTTGTTAATGAAAAAATATCGAATATTAATATTAAAACGCAAAGTGATCTTTCACTCGAAGTATTGAATAAGCGTCTGCTAGAAAATGAAAATGCATTGAATAATCAAAGAGATCTTAATAAATTTATAGAACAAATGAAAGAAGAAAAAGATAATCTAACGTTGCAAATTCATAATAAACAATTGCGTCTAAATAAAAATGAATCTGAGTTGAAAATATGTCGAGATCTCATCACTGAATTTGAAACACTCTCAAAATATAATAATATCACTAATTTTGAAGTGGATTATAAGAAGTATGTTCAAGATGTGAATCAACATCAAGAACACTCAAAGGAGATTGAAGATAAGTTAATACAATTGTCTCAAAGAAAGTTAATTGAGCAAAATAATCTAAATCACTATGAAAATCAACTAGAAACTTACAATAATGACTTAGAATTGAATGAACAATCTATTGAAATGGAAATGTCGAGGCTGAATTTAACTGACGACAATGATATAAATGAAATAAAAGCCTGGAGGGGCGAGCAAGAGGAATTAGAGCAGAAAAGGGATACTTATAAAAAACGTTATCATGAATTTGAAATGGAAATCGCTAGGTTAGAATCATTAACCAAGGATAAAGAGTTATTGGACTCTGATAAATTAAAAGATGACTATGAACTAAAAAAAGGAAAGATGAATACACTGATAGATGAATACTCTGCTGTTCATTATCAATGTCAAAATAATATTAAAAAAACACAATCTATAGTTTCGCATATTAATTACTTAAATCAAGAATTAAAGGATCAACAAGAAATATTTCAATTGGCTGAGATTCTTAGTGGTAAGAATAACAAAAATCTTACATTGGAAAACTTTGTCTTAATTTACTATTTAGATCAAATTATTGCTCAAGCAAATCTGAGATTAGCAAC
Organism: Staphylococcus sp. GDB20D11A; assembly: GCF_016893255.1. NCBI lineage: Bacteria > Bacillati > Bacillota > Bacilli > Caryophanales > Staphylococcaceae > Staphylococcus > Staphylococcus sp. GDB20D11A. The sequence continues at coordinate 93,732 of NZ_JAFEPJ010000018.1, read as the reverse complement.
AATGTCAGATAATCGATACCAACTAATTAGGCGAGAAGCGGTTTCTCATGGTCTTAGTGGCCTAGAAATTGATGTATTTGATTTGCATTCAAATAAGTCTAGACATATTAGCTCGTTATCAGGTGGAGAAACTTTCCAATCGTCGCTTGCATTAGCTTTAGGGTTAAGCGAAATTGTACAGCAGCAATCAGGAGGTATTTCACTAGAATCAATATTTATTGATGAAGGATTCGGTACATTAGATCAAGAAACGCTTGAAACAGCGTTAGACACTTTGTTAAATCTTAAATCAACTGGTAGAATGGTTGGGATTATTTCACATGTGAGCGAATTGAAAAATAGAATACCTTTAGTTTTAGAAGTGAAATCAGATCAATATAAGAGTTCAACAAGATTCAAAAGAAATTAAAACATAAAAAATAGAGATGGTACTTTGGAATGTATAGAACAACCTTAGCCCATCTCTTTTTATTTAAAAATTATTTTTTCTCACGTAATAAATCTCTGATTTCAGTTAATAACACAACATTTTCTTCCACAACTGCTTCTTCTTCGGCTTCTTCTTTCTTCATTAATGTATTTGCAATCTTAACAAAGATGAATAAAGCAAACGCGATGATAATAAAGTCGATAACAGATTGGATAAATAAACCGTATTTAATACCCCAGAATGACCATTCTTTAGCAAAATCAACTGATCCGAAAATTTTACCAATTAATGGCATGATGATATTTTCTACTAATGAAGATATAATCTTGTTGAAAGCTGCACCCATCACAACAGCAATTGCTAAATCTAAGACGTTACCTTTTAAGGCGAACTCTTTGAATTCTTTTAACATTACACTCAACCTCTCTTTTTTAAATGTAACCTCAATTATACAACAAATAAAAAAATTAGAAAATAGATTATTCAAGAAAATTTGATTATCGCAAAGACCTTTGTTATCCTATAAAGGTGCGTGAGTTATTGAATAAAATGTTTAGATAATATTTTTATTCTACTACATAAAATTAAATATAGAATTGAAGGGAGTAATTAATTATGAATTCTTCTTCACCAGAGAATCCAAATGGAAAGAAGTATTCACCAGTCTTCATCTATAGTGCAATTGTTGTTGCTATAGTCGTATTACTTGGTGCATTTTTACCTGAACAATTCAACTATGTTACCAATAATATTAAAATGTGGATTACAGAAAAATTAGGTTGGTATTATCTTATTCTTACTACGATTATCGTGTTCTTCTGTATATTCCTTATTTTTAGTCCTATTGGAAAACTTAAACTAGGTAAACCAAATGACAAACCTGAGTTTAATACAATTTCATGGTTTGCTATGTTGTTTAGTGCTGGTATGGGGATAGGTTTGGTGTTTTATGGTGCAGCTGAACCGATGGCGCACTTTGCTACGCCACCTACAGCAGATCCCAAAACTACTGAAGCTTATACTGAAGCTCTACGTTCAACATTTTTCCATTGGGGATTCCATGCTTGGGCAGTTTATGGTGTTGTTGCGTTAGCGTTGGCATATTCGCAATTCCGTAAAGGTGAACCAGGTTTATTATCTAGAACTTTGCGTCCTCTTTTAGGTGATAAAGTAGAAGGACCTATTGGTATTTTTATTGACGTTTTATCTGTATTTGCGACAATCGTTGGGGTAGCCGTTTCGTTAGGTATGGGTGCTCTACAAATTAATGGTGGTTTACATTACTTGTTCAATGTTCCAAACAATACGTTTGTACAAGCGATTATCATCATTGTTGTTACTATCTTATTTATAGCAAGTGCATGGTCAGGATTAAGTAAAGGTATTCAATACTTAAGTAACTTGAACATCGGTTTGGGTACTATTTTAATGGTAGCTGCTTTAATTGTTGGACCAACTGTTCTTATTTTAAATATGTTAACTAGCTCTACGGGTAGTTTACTAAACACATTCTTGTTTAATAGTTTTGATACAGCTGCTTTAAATCCTCAAAAACGTGAATGGATGTCTTCATGGACACTTTATTACTGGGGTTGGTGGTTAAGTTGGAGCCCATTTGTTGGAGTGTTTATTGCACGAGTTTCAAAAGGACGTTCAATTAGAGAGTTCATTTCTGGTGTCTTGCTAGTTCCAGCAATTGTTAGTTTTGTATGGTTTAGTGTCTTTGGTGTATTAGGCATCGAAACAGGTAAGAAACACAAAGAAATTTTTGATATGACTCCTGAAACACAGCTATTTGGAGTGTTTAATCATGTGCCATTTGGCATTGTTTTATCGTTGATTGCATTATTATTAATTGCATCATTCTTTATTACATCTGCTGACTCAGCAACATTTGTATTAGGAATGCAAACAACATTTGGCTCATTAAATCCATCTAGTATGGTAAAAGTTGTTTGGGGAATTTCACAGGCCTTAATAGCATTTGTACTTTTATTAGCTGGTGGCGGTAACGGCGCTGAAGCTTTAAATGCGATTCAAAGTGCTGCAATTATAAGTGCATTCCCATTCTCCTTTGTCGTCATACTCATGATGGTAAGTTTCTACAAGGATGCGAACCAGGAACGTAAATTCTTAGGTTTAACATTGACTCCGAATAAACACCGCTTACAAGAATATATCAAGAGTCAACAAGAAGATTATGAATCTGACATTCTTGAAAAGCGTCAGTCACGTAGAAATATAGAGAAAAAAGATAACTAATAAAATTTAGTTAAGTATTTTAATAACAAGTAGTATGTCATTCTAGTAGCTAGAACAGATATACTACTTGTTTATTTTTGTGGAAAATTGAGTATATTCAAAAGGATAAGAACGAGAATTTCGCTATTAAACTACGAATTCTCGATTTTTTTTATTTTAAAATAGGTTTATTTATGACAACTTAATAGAAAGGGTTTTGACAAAGATAAAGTGAAGTACGACGGTATAAACAAAAATTAACTATACTTTTATAGAAAATTAACTCAGACTGGGACATAAATCAATATTCTATGCTCTACGAAGTTATATTGGCAGTAGTTGACTGAACGAAAATGCGCTTGTAACAAGCTTTTTTCAATTCTAGTCAGGGGCCCCAACACAGAGAATTTCGAAAAGAAATTCTACAGGCAATGCGAGTTGGGGTGAGGGCTCCAACACAGAAGCTGACGAAAAGTCAGCTTACAATAATGTGCAAGTTGGGGTGGTGCGACGAAATAAATTTTGCGAAAATATCATTTCTGTCCCACTCCCATCAAAAGAATGACATTGAAAAAGAAATATTAAAGTTTGGCGGCATAATTTTCTTTCTGCTCAATGAAATAATACGTTTAAAAATTGAATCATTCGCGAAATTGATAATTATTCTCAATTAATAAAAAATACTTATTACACCTTACCTGAACGATAAGTTTTACTTATATACTCTGATTAAAAAGTCAAAACCTAAATTAAGCGTTTTCTAAGCATGATGAGTTGTTTATCAATAAATATAATAATACAATTTAATCAAGGCATATAAATATAAAAATGTATCAAGGGGGATCATTAAATGGCTGCAAATTTTAAAGAGCAATCAAAAAAACATTTTGACTTGAATGGCCAAAGTTATACTTACTATGATTTAAAAGCTGTAGAAGAGCAAGGTATTACTAAAGTTTCGAATTTACCTTATTCAATTCGTGTTTTGTTAGAATCTTTACTTCGTCAAGAAGATGATTTTGTAATTACAGACGATCATATTAAAGCTTTAAGTCAGTTTGGAAAAGATGGAAATGAAGGCGAGGTACCATTTAAACCTTCTCGTGTTATTTTACAAGATTTCACAGGTGTACCAGCCGTAGTTGATTTAGCTTCTTTACGTAAAGCAATGGATGACGTTGGGGGAGATATTACTAAAATTAATCCAGAAGTACCGGTGGATTTAGTTATTGACCACTCAGTTCAAGTGGATAGCTATGCAAATCCAGAAGCACTTGAACGTAATATGAAATTAGAATTTGAACGTAACTATGAACGTTATCAGTTTTTAAATTGGGCAACGAAAGCATTTGATAATTACAATGCAGTTCCTCCTGCAACTGGAATAGTTCACCAAGTTAACTTAGAATATTTAGCAAGTGTTGTACATGTTCGTGATGTAGATGGCGAAAAAACTGCATTTCCAGATACATTAGTCGGTACTGATTCACATACAACAATGATAAATGGTATAGGCGTACTAGGATGGGGTGTTGGTGGTATTGAAGCTGAAGCTGGAATGCTTGGACAACCTTCTTATTTCCCAATTCCAGAGGTTATTGGTGTACGACTAGTAAATTCATTACCACAAGGCGCAACAGCAACTGATTTAGCGTTAAGAGTAACTCAAGAGCTACGTAAAAAAGGTGTTGTTGGTAAATTTGTAGAGTTCTTTGGTCCAGGTGTACAACATTTACCACTAGCAGACCGAGCTACAATTGCAAACATGGCGCCAGAGTATGGAGCAACTTGCGGATTCTTCCCAGTTGATGATGAATCTCTTAAATATATGAAGTTAACTGGTAGATCAGACGAACATATCGCGCTAGTAAAAGAATATTTGAAACAAAACCATATGTTCTTTGATGTTGAAAAAGAAGATCCTAATTATACAGATGTTATCGAATTGGATTTATCAACAGTTGAAGCATCGCTTTCAGGACCAAAACGTCCTCAAGATTTAATTTTCTTAAGTGATATGAAATCATCATTTGAAAATTCTGTAACAGCTCCAGCGGGCAACCAAGGACATGGTTTAGATAAAAGTGAATTTGATAAGAAAGCTAAAATTAACTTCAAAGATGGATCAAAAGCTACAATGAAAACAGGTGATATTGCAATAGCAGCAATTACATCATGTACAAATACATCTAACCCTTATGTAATGTTAGGTGCAGGTTTAGTTGCTAAAAAAGCAGTTGAAAAAGGCTTGAAAGTTCCTGAATACGTTAAAACTTCTCTAGCACCAGGATCAAAAGTTGTTACCGGATATTTAAGAGATGCTGGCTTACAACCTTATTTAGATGATTTAGGCTTTAACTTGGTTGGTTATGGATGTACAACTTGTATCGGTAATTCAGGTCCTTTATTACCAGAAATTGAAAAAGCGATTGCTGATGAGGACCTATTAGTGACATCTGTATTATCTGGTAACCGTAACTTTGAAGGTCGTATCCATCCTCTTGTAAAAGCCAATTACCTAGCTTCACCACAGTTAGTTGTTGCTTATGCATTAGCTGGAACGGTTGATATTGATTTACAAAATGAACCTATTGGTATAGGTAATGACGGTGAAGATGTATATTTGAAAGATATTTGGCCATCAATTAAAGAAGTTTCAGATACCGTTGATAGTGTTGTAACACCTGAATTATTTATTGAAGAATATAATAACGTATACAATAACAACGAATTATGGAATGAGATTGATGTAACTGATCAACCTCTATATGACTTTGATCCTAATTCAACATACATTCAAAATCCATCATTCTTCCAAGGATTATCTAAAGAACCGGGTACGATTGTTCCATTAAATGGTTTACGTGTTATGGGTAAATTCGGTGATTCTGTGACAACTGACCACATCTCTCCAGCAGGTGCAATTGGTAAAGATACGCCAGCTGGTAAATATTTACAAGATCATCAAGTGCCTATTCGTGAATTTAATTCATATGGTTCAAGACGTGGTAATCACGAAGTAATGGTTCGAGGTACGTTTGCTAATATACGTATTAAAAACCAATTAGCGCCAGGTACTGAAGGTGGTTTTACAACTTATTGGCCAACAAATGAAGTAATGCCTATCTTTGATGCTGCAATGAAATATAAAGAAGATGGTACAGCTTTAGTTGTATTAGCTGGTAACGATTATGGTATGGGTTCATCTCGTGACTGGGCAGCAAAAGGTACAAACTTATTAGGTGTTAAAACAGTTATTGCACAAAGTTATGAACGTATCCATCGTTCAAATTTAGTTATGATGGGTGTATTACCATTAGAGTTTAAAAAAGGTGAATCAGCTGATTCTCTTGGTCTAGATGGTACAGAAGAAATTTCTGTTAATATTGATGAAAATGTTCAACCACATGACTACGTCAAAGTTACTGCTAAGAAGCAAGATGGTGATTTAGTAGAATTTGACGCTATGGTTCGTTTTGACTCACTTGTTGAAATGGATTACTATCGTCACGGTGGAATTTTACAAATGGTTTTAAGAAATAAATTAGCGCAATAAAAATAGATATCACAGTAAAATTTTAATCGGTATTTGAGGCACTTTGATAGTGCTCAAAAACACCTCTATAAACTTTATGATTTAATAGGTCGGTTCAAAACCTTTGTGTTCTTGGGCGGCCTATTCTTGTATATTATGTTAGAATGAGATATAAAGTTAAACTGAAAGAAGGCTTAAAATGATATATAGTATTACAGAAATAGAAGCGCGTTATGCTGAAACTGATAAGATGGGTGTAATTTATCACGGGAATTATGCAACTTGGTTTGAAGTTGCGCGGTTGGATTATATATCGAAGTTAGGTTTTAGTTATGCTGATATGGAAAAACAAGGAATCATTTCACCTGTGACTGACCTCAATGTCAATTATAAAAAGTCTATTTTTTATCCAGAAAAAGTTAAAGTTAAAACTTGGGTTGAAAAATATTCGAGATTACGTTCAGTGTATAAATATGAGATTTTTAATGAAAAAGGTGAACTTGCAACTACAGGTTCCACAGAATTGATTTGCATTAAAGAAGATACTTTTAAGCCTATACGGTTGGATCGTTATTTCCCAGATTGGCATGAAGCCTATAGTAAAGTGCAAACGCTCAATAATGAAGGGAAAACAGTAGAGATAATGGATGGTATTGATTCTTTATAAGTTACTATAAATGTTTGGAGAGGCAATATTAACAATTAATCTATAAAAAATAGCCAATACGTTAACATTAATGTAATTAGCGTGAAGATAAGTTAATATATAGCAAAAACGAACTTGTTCATACAACATCAGATGTGTTAAACCAAAGTACAACTTGTGAGGTTCAGTACACATCAGAATGTGTAAACAAGTTCGTTTTATTTTAGTTATTTTGTGGAATAAGAAATTTCATCTTCGTGATCAACTACATTTACAATAATGTGGTCATCTTCAAAGTACCACAAATCTTTTTCCGCTACGACAACATTTAAATCGTCATATTGTTGTTCATAGCCAATATCAACATCTTCCTTTGGTTCAACTGTAAAAGCAGGACTAAATCCTTGCTTGAGTTGGAATTCGCCACCATATCTTACAAAAAACACGAGCACTTTATTATTTTCAGGTAACTCAAGTTCATTTTTAAACCAAGTTACTGCTGCATCAGTAAGTTCTATTTGCATAACAATGACCTCCTATATTTATTACAGAATGGGAGTGGGCCCCAATTCATATTGTTTGTGGGATTTCTTTTCGAAATTCTCTGTGTTGGAGCCCACCCCAACCTGCACATTATTGTAAGCTGAATTTCCATAAGCTTCTATGTTGGGACCCCCGACCAGAATTGAAAAAACCTAGTTATAAGCGCATTTCATTCTGTCAACTACAGCTAATATAACATTGTGTAGCCTATGACATTGATCTATGTCTCGGTCTCAAATGTTCTTGTAAAAAAACTAAGTATAGTTGAATTTTAAGTTAAAAAAATTGTTTTTGCAAAAATAAAATAATCCATCAACTGCAAAAAAATATGCAATGATGGACTAATGTCAAAAAATTGTTACATCCATTTTATTTTAGGTTCTTCGCCTCTAAAAATTCTTGCGATATTAGAGCGATGTCTAATTATCAATATGATTGAAACTAAGAAACTAACGACTAATAAAATATAGTCTTGAATGATAAGCGAGCCAATTACACAGCAAATTGCTGCAACGATACTTGCTAAAGAAACATATTTAAAAATCTTCAATACAATAAAGAAGATAATTGCAAGTATTAGTAAAAGTATCGGGTTGACTCCCAAGACGACACCTGCACTAGTTGCAACCGCTTTGCCACCTTGGAATTTTAAATAAACAGGATAAACGTGTCCAAGTATAGCGAATAAGCCAACAATTAAACCATTTGTAAAAAAAGTACTAATAGGGCCATCTGCGTGAACTGGTAACCATAAAGGGAAGAAAACAGTTATGAACCCTTTGAAAATATCTAGAAATGTTACCAAGAATCCTGCAGGACGACCTAATACTCTAAAGCTATTAGTAGCGCCAGTATTACCACTACCAAATTGTCTAATATCTTTTTTGAAAAATAATTTTCCAATTACGAATCCACTTGGGAAAGCGCCGATAAGATAACTTAGTAGTAACATGACGATTATCATCATAAATATTACACATCCTTTAATATCTTAGGACTATTTTATCATATTCGTTTAAATTACGGCTAAAATTTTTAAAAACAGGGATTAATATATGGAATTAAGCTATGAAAGTTAATTGATACTTGCATTTTACGCTGATTTATATAAGAATAACTATTGTATAGTTTTAAAAACGAACGTACGTTTGCAGGAGGCGAAATCATTGGCAATGAATAAACAAAATAATTATTCAGATGATTCAATACAGGTTTTAGAGGGGTTAGAAGCAGTTCGTAAAAGACCTGGTATGTATATTGGATCAACTGATAAACGGGGATTACATCATCTAGTATATGAAATTGTCGATAACTCCGTCGATGAAGTATTGAATGGTTACGGTAACGAAATAGATGTAACAATTAATAAAGATGGTAGTATTTCTATAGAAGATAATGGACGTGGTATGCCAACAGGTATACATAAATCAGGTAAACCGACAGTCGAAGTTATCTTTACTGTTTTACATGCAGGAGGTAAATTTGGACAAGGCGGCTATAAAACTTCAGGTGGTCTTCACGGAGTTGGTGCTTCAGTTGTAAATGCATTGAGTGAATGGCTTGAAGTTGAAATCCATCGAGATGGTAATATATATCATCAAAGTTTTAAAAACGGTGGTTCGCCATCTTCTGGTTTAGTAAAAAAAGGTAAAACTAAGAAAACAGGTACCAAAGTAACATTTAAACCTGATGACACAATTTTTAAAGCATCTACATCATTTAATTTTGATGTTTTAAGTGAACGACTACAAGAGTCTGCGTTCTTATTGAAAAATTTAAAAATAACGCTTAATGATTTACGCAGTGGTAAAGAGCGTCAAGAGCATTACCATTATGAAGAAGGAATCAAAGAATTTGTTAGTTATGTCAATGAAGGAAAAGAAGTTTTGCATGACGTGGCTACATTTTCAGGTGAAGCAAATGGTATAGAGGTAGATGTAGCTTTCCAATATAATGATCAATATTCAGAAAGTATTTTAAGTTTCGTAAATAATGTACGTACTAAAGATGGTGGTACACATGAAGTTGGTTTTAAAACAGCAATGACACGTGTATTTAATGATTATGCACGTCGTATTAATGAACTTAAAACAAAAGATAAAAACTTAGACGGTAATGATATTCGTGAAGGTTTAACAGCTGTTGTGTCTGTACGTATTCCAGAAGAATTACTACAATTTGAAGGACAAACGAAATCTAAATTGGGTACTTCTGAAGCAAGAAGTGCTGTTGATTCAGTTGTTGCAGACAAATTGCCATTCTATTTAGAAGAAAAAGGACAATTGTCTAAATCACTTGTGAAAAAAGCGATTAAAGCACAACAAGCAAGGGAAGCTGCACGTAAAGCTCGTGAAGATGCTCGTTCAGGTAAGAAAAACAAGCGTAAAGACACTTTGCTATCTGGTAAATTAACACCTGCACAAAGTAAAAATACAGATAAAAATGAATTGTATTTAGTCGAAGGTGATTCTGCGGGAGGTTCAGCAAAACTTGGACGAGACCGCAAATTCCAAGCGATATTGCCATTACGTGGTAAGGTAATTAATACAGAGAAAGCACGTCTGGAAGATATTTTTAAAAATGAAGAAATTAATACAATTATCCACACAATCGGGGCAGGCGTTGGTACTGACTTTAAAATTGAAGATAGTAATTATAATCGTGTAATTATTATGACTGATGCTGATACTGATGGTGCGCATATTCAAGTGCTATTGTTAACATTCTTCTTCAAATATATGAAACCTCTCGTTCAAGCAGGTCGTGTATTTATTGCTTTACCTCCACTTTATAAATTGGAAAAAGGTAAAGGCAAAACAAAGAGAGTTGAATACGCTTGGACAGACGAAGAGCTTAATAAATTACAAAAAGAACTTGGTAAAGGCTTCACGTTACAACGTTACAAAGGTTTGGGTGAAATGAACCCTGAACAATTATGGGAAACGACGATGAACCCAGAAACACGAACTTTAATTCGTGTACAAGTTGAAGATGAAGTGCGTTCATCTAAACGTGTAACAACATTAATGGGTGACAAAGTACAACCTAGACGTGAATGGATTGAAAAGCATGTTGAGTTTGGTATGCAAGAGGACCAAAGTATTTTAGATAATTCTGAAGTACAAGTGCTTGAAAATGATCAATTTGATGAGGAGGAAATCTAGTGAGTGAAATAATTCAAGATTTATCACTTGAAGATGTTTTAGGTGATCGCTTTGGAAGATATAGTAAATATATTATTCAAGAGCGTGCATTGCCAGATGTTCGTGATGGTTTAAAACCCGTACAACGTCGTATTTTATATGCAATGTATTCAAGTGGTAATACACACGATAAAAATTTCCGTAAAAGTGCGAAAACAGTCGGTGATGTTATTGGTCAATATCATCCACATGGAGACTTCTCAGTGTACGAAGCAATGGTCCGTTTAAGTCAAGACTGGAAGTTACGACATGTCTTAATAGAAATGCATGGTAATAATGGTAGTATCGATAATGATCCGCCAGCGGCAATGCGTTACACTGAAGCTAAGTTAAGCTTACTAGCTGAAGAGTTATTACGTGATATTAATAAAGAGACAGTTTCTTTCATTCCAAACTATGATGATACGACACTCGAACCAATGGTATTGCCATCAAGATTTCCTAACTTACTAGTGAATGGTTCTACAGGTATATCTGCAGGTTACGCGACAGATATACCACCACATAATTTAGCTGAAGTGATTCAAGCAACACTTAAATATATTGATAATCCGGATATTACAGTCAATCAATTAATGAAATATATTAAAGGTCCTGATTTTCCAACTGGTGGTATTATTCAAGGTATTGATGGTATTAAAAAAGCTTATGAATCAGGTAAAGGTAGAATTATAGTTCGTTCTAAAGTTGAAGAAGAAACTTTACGCAATGGACGTAAACAGTTAATTATTACTGAAATTCCATATGAAGTGAACAAAAGTAGCTTAGTAAAACGTATCGATGAATTACGTGCTGACAAAAAAGTCGATGGTATCGTTGAAGTACGTGATGAAACTGATAGAACTGGTTTACGAATAGCAATTGAATTGAAAAAAGATGTGAACAGTGAATCAATCAAAAATTATCTTTATAAAAACTCTGATTTACAGATTTCATATAATTTCAACATGGTCGCTATTAGTGATGGTCGTCCAAAATTGATGGGTATTCGTCAAATTATAGATAGTTATTTGAATCATCAAATTGAGGTTGTTGCAAATAGAACGAAGTTTGAATTAGATAATGCTGAAAAACGTATGCATATCGTCGAAGGTTTGATTAAAGCGTTGTCAATTTTAGATAAAGTAATCGAATTGATTCGTAGCTCTAAAAACAAGCGTGACGCTAAAGAAAACCTTATCGAAGTATACGAGTTCACAGAAGAACAGGCTGAAGCAATTGTAATGTTACAGTTATATCGTTTAACAAACACTGACATAGTTGCGCTTGAAGGTGAACATAAAGAACTTGAAGCATTAATCAAACAATTACGTCATATTCTTGATAACCATGATGCATTATTGAATGTCATAAAAGAAGAATTGAATGAAATTAAAAAGAAATTCAAATCTGAACGACTGTCTTTAATTGAAGCAGAAATTGAAGAAATTAAAATTGACAAAGAAGTTATGGTGCCTAGTGAAGAAGTTATTTTAAGTATGACGCGTCATGGATATATTAAACGTACTTCTATTCGTAGCTTTAATGCTAGCGGTGTTGAAGATATTGGTTTAAAAGATGGTGACAGTTTACTTAAACATCAAGAAGTAAATACGCAAGATACCGTACTAGTATTTACAAATAAAGGTCGCTATCTATTTATACCGGTTCATAAATTAGCAGATATTCGTTGGAAAGAATTGGGGCAACATGTATCACAAATAGTTCCTATCGAAGAAGATGAAGTGGTTATTAATGTCTTTAATGAAAAGGACTTTAATACAGATGCATTTTATGTTTTTGCGACTCAAAATGGCATGATTAAGAAAAGTACAGTGCCTCTATTTAAAACAACGCGTTTTAATAAACCTTTAATTGCTACTAAAGTTAAAGAAAATGATGATTTGATTAGTGTTATGCGCTTTGAAAAAGATCAATTAATTACCATCATTACTAATAAAGGTATGTCATTAACGTATAATACAAGTGAATTATCAGATACCGGATTAAGGGCAGCTGGTGTTAAATCAATAAATCTTAAAGCTGAAGATTTCGTTGTTATGACAGAAGGTGTTTCTGAAAATGATACTATATTGATGGCCACACAACGCGGCTCGTTAAAACGTATTAGTTTTAAAATCTTACAAGTTGCTAAAAGAGCACAACGTGGAATAACTTTATTAAAAGAATTAAAGAAAAATCCACATCGTATAGTAGCTGCACATGTAGTGACAGGTGAACATAGTCAATATACATTATATTCAAAATCAAACGAAGAACATGGTTTAATTAATGATATTCATAAATCTGAACAATATACAAATGGCTCATTCATTGTAGATACAGATGATTTTGGTGAAGTAATAGACATGTATATTAGCTAAAAACTATATGCAATCACGAAATTAAATGATAAAATACAGTAATGTTAAATTTTGACTTAATTCAAGGGATTTATATTAAATGCTGACCAAGTACTTATCGTTAAATTAGCGATATACTTTGACCAAACTAATATAAATCTCTTGTATTGTATAAGAAATGATGATGTATCTCTATATTTACTGAAGTTTCAATTCGGTCTAATTTTATAGAAGGTGCATAATTCATGTAGAGGATGCGAGGGGTTTATTTTGAAAGATTTCGATAGTTTAATTCCTGGATGGTTTAAAGAATTTGTCCATGTTGGTACCGATCTAATATGGTCTCAATATTTAATTGGTCTATTATTGACAGCTGGATTCTTCTTTACAATTAGTTCTAAATTCGTCCAATTACGAATGTTACCTGAAATGTTTAGAGCTTTAGTAGAACGTCCAGAAACTTTAGAAGATGGTAAGAAGGGTATTTCGCCATTCCAAGCATTTGCGATTAGTGCTGGTTCGAGAGTTGGTACTGGTAATATTGCTGGTGTTGCGACTGCGATTGTTTTAGGCGGTCCAGGTGCAGTATTTTGGATGTGGGTTATTGCATTTATAGGTGCAGCGAGTGCATTTATAGAAGCGACTTTGGCTCAGGTTTATAAAGTACATGATAAAGATGGTGGATTCCGTGGTGGTCCGGCTTACTATATTACTAAAGGTTTAAATCAAAAATGGCTAGGTATCGTATTTGCGATTTTAATTACAATTACATTTGCATTTGTATTTAACACAGTGCAATCTAATACAATTGCGGAGTCGTTAAATACGCAATATAATATTAGTCCAGTAATCACAGGTATTATTTTAGCAATCGTAACAGCTATTATTATATTTGGTGGTGTACGTAGTATTGCTACGTTATCTTCGTTAATTGTACCGATTATGGCTATCATTTACATTGGTATGGTTTTAGTAATATTGCTATTTAATTTAGATCAAATTGTTCCTATGATAGGTACGATTATTAAAAGTGCATTTGGTATCGAACAAGTAACTGGTGGCGCTGTAGGTGCTGCGGTTCTTCAAGGTATCAAACGTGGTTTATTCTCTAACGAAGCTGGTATGGGTTCTGCGCCGAATGCAGCGGCAACTGCTGCCGTACCACATCCTGTTAAGCAAGGTTTAATCCAATCATTAGGTGTGTTCTTTGATACAATGTTGGTTTGTACAGCAACTGCAATCATGATTTTACTATATTCAGGATTGAAATTTGGTGAAAGTGCACCACAAGGTGTTGCAGTTACTCAATCGGCACTTAATGAGCATTTAGGTTCTGCTGGAGGTATTTTCTTAACAATAGCAGTTACACTGTTTGCATTTTCATCTGTGGTAGGTAACTACTATTATGGTCAATCTAATATTGAATTTTTATCTACAAATCGTGTGATATTATTTATCTTTAGATGTCTTGTTGTAGTACTTGTCTTTATGGGAGCTGTTGCTAAAACAGAAACAGTATGGAATACAGCAGACTTATTTATGGGCTTAATGGCAATTGTAAACATTATTTCCATTATAGGACTGTCCAATGTAGCTTTTGCATTAATGAAAGATTATCAAAAGCAGAAAAAAGAAGGCAAGAATCCTGTCTTTAAACCTGAAAACTTAGAAATTAACTTATTTGGAATTAGTGCTTGGGGCGCTAACAAATATAAGAACTCTGATAAATAAATATTTTTAATGTAACGATTCATTTTATAAAAATCAAATAAACCCTGAGGTTTTCAAATTAAAGCGAAAATCTCAGGGTTTTAAATTTGTACTCAATAATCATCTGTATCATTACACTAGTTAATCTAAGATTTGATTAAATATTAACATAATAAGATTGAGATTTATTTCCTCCATTGGTGTGCAAAGACTATACCATTAATAAGACATATTGTTAGATAGATGAATATAAATTTATTTTAGCTTTGCACAATTTAATAGTACGTTTTAGTTTGTATTGAGTATTAATTCAGATAATATATAAATAAATAGAATTATTTGTAAATATGGGAGTCAGATTTTTTTATTATAGTTATTCCACTTTGAGAGGCATCGAAATTAAATTAAGATATATCATATAGGATAGGCGTGTAATAGAACACAAGTATTTAAATTATTATACTTTCAAGTTAGACATTTCCGATATATAATCTTAATAATAGAAAAATAGGTGATGATAATGGGAGAATATATTGTTACTAAAACATTGAACAACAATGTCGTAGTATGTACTAATAATGATCAAGAAGTTATTTTAATCGGTAAAGGTATTGGTTTTAACAAAAAAGAGGGAATGGCGTTAAACGACCAAACTATTACAATAGAGAAAATTTATAAATTAGAGAGTGAGCAACAAAAAGCACATTATAAAAGTTTAGTTGAAATCGCTGATGACAATGTATTACAAGTAATTATTGATTCGTTAAATTTTATTTCTAATACTGCGATGAATGTTGATTCAAAACAACTTGTAATTTCATTAACGGATCATATTATATTTGCATATAAACGTTTAAAACAAAATCAAGTTATTAGCAATCCATTTGTTATGGAAACTATGCAGTTATATAGTGATGCATATCATATTGCTAAACAGGTGATTGATCAGTTAAATGCAGCATTAGATGTACATTTTCCTGAAGATGAGATAGGATTTATTGCATTACATATTGCATCTAACACAGAAGATTTATCTATGCATGAGATGACTTTGATCAATAATGTTATTAAAAAAGGTATAGATATCATTGAATCAGACCTTGTGACAACTGTTGATAAGGAATCATTACAATACCAACGTTTTATAAGACATGTACAATTTTTAATTCGCAGATTAAGAAGAAAAGAATATATACATGCACAAGATGATTTTGTGTCTATGATTAAAAATCACTATCCGATTTGCTATAACACAGCATATAAAATTTTAACTATGATACAAAAACAATTTGATGTTAATATCAGTGAGTCTGAAATTATATATTTAACATTACACATTCATCATTTTGAAGAAAGGATTAATCAATCCTAAATTAAGTGTATTACACGGGCGTTTCGTTACTGTAAAGGGTATTTGTATGGTATCATTGATGTTAGTAATTTTACATAAGTGGACTGTTTTTATACAACATCTTATGAATATTTTAAGTGGTGGTGAATCTATAATTGAATGAAAATGAAAAGAATATAAGAAAGAACTTTTTAAAATTTACCGAATCACGGTATATGAAGTTTGTTGGTGGGAATGATTTAGTCTTCTCATTAATAGCACTAGTATTGTTGGGTATTGTTATTTTTATTTTCGAAAAAGTATCATACGTTTTTGATCCTTTTATCATCGTTTTTAAGACGATAGCAGCACCTATCATCGTCTCTTTAATTCTATTCTATTTATTTAACCCAATCGTAAATATGATGGAGCGTTATAGAATACCAAGAGTTGCAGGTATTTCTATTATTTATCTAGCTGTAGTAGGTGTTATTACGTTAATTGTTAATTTATTGATACCTATTATTGGTTCGCAAGTAGATAGTTTAGTTAAAAATTCACCGCAATATCTAGAAAAATTAATTAATTCTATTGATAAAATAGCAAATAATACGTTTTTCTCTTCGTATTATAGTCAAATTAATGATTGGTTAAATTCTTTACCTAAGAAAATACCATCTATGTTAAGTGAATTTACAGATGGCTTTGGGTCTAAAATTGCAACGTTTGCAGAAACGATTGCTAATATTGGCGTTGTAATTGTCACAACACCATTTGTACTATTCTTTATGCTTAAAGATGGACATCACTTCAAAGAATTTTCAACGAATATTATGCCACCGAAATTCCGAAAAGATTTTCATGATCTACTTGAAAAAATGAGTGTTCAAGTGGGTTCATACATTCAAGGACAAATTATTGTTTCATTCTGTATCGGTATACTGTTGTTTATCGGTTATTCGGTTATCGGGTTGAAATATAGCTTAGTATTAGCTAGTATTGCGGCAGTTACAAGTGTTGTGCCATATTTAGGGCCTACTATAGCGATTTCACCAGCTATTGTAATAGCTGCTATAACATCGCCGTGGATGCTCTTAAAATTAGCAGTAGTATGGACTTTAGTACAATTTGTTGAAGGGCACTTCATTTCACCAAATATCATGGGTAAAACACTTAAGATTCATCCACTTACAATCATTTTCATTTTACTGTGTGCAGGCAAATTGCTTGGTATTGTAGGCGTTATTTTAGGTATTCCGGGATATGCTATTTTAAAAGTATTAGTTACTCATTTATTCCAATTATTTAAACGTCGATACAATCGTTTCTATGGTAATGATGTAGGTGAATATGATATTAAAGAAAGTAATAAAATAGTTGAATAAGTAATTAAAAATACCAATAGACTATACGTTTGTTGGTATTTTTATGGTGCTTATAATGTTGGGGACTCACATCTATGATTATCAGCACATGTTTAGTTTATAAATTTTTACGAAAGTTTAGCCGTTTATAAAGCACGTGCATAATGAAACGAGTATTTGCCACTTGATTAGTACTTCATTATTATGTCGAAAATAAAAACAAGTGGTATTTTTAATATATTAAGAAGCACTCATAATTGGCTGTTATTTAATAATATTTTTCATAAGTATTGATTCATCATTTTCTTTATGTTAAATATGAATCAGTATAGATAACCATATTGTTCTGTTTGAGATAGAATTATTTTCTATTTACTTCTTAATACAGATGTCAATATGACAAAAGTGTTATATAAATCAAAGGTAAATGATATGCTATTTTTATGGTTTATATGATATATTTTGATTTATAACAGAAATAATTAGAATTGATGTGAAAAAATGAATCAGGAAGTTAAAAACAAAATATTTTCAATCTTAAAAATTACGTTTGCTACAGCTTTATTTATTTTTGTAGTAATCACATTGTATCGGGAGTTACCTGGTATTAACTTTAAAGATACGTTGGTTGAATTTAGTAAGATTAACCGTATGTCCTTAGTTTTACTATTTATTGGTGGTGGGGCATCGCTTGTTATTCTATCAATGTATGATGTGATTTTATCTAGAGCTTTAAAAATGGATATATCCTTAGGCAAAGTTTTAAGAGTGAGTTATATCATCAATGCATTGAATGCGATTGTAGGTTTCGGTGGCTTTATTGGTGCAGGCGTTAGAGCAATGGTTTATAAAAACTATACGCATGATAAAAAGAAATTAGTTCACTTTATATCCTTAATACTTATTTCAATGTTGACAGGTTTAAGCTTATTATCATTGTTAATTGTATTCCATGTTTTCGATGCATCTTTAATTTTAGATAAGATTACATGGGTAAGATGGGTATTATATGTAGTGTCATTTTTCTTACCATTATTCATTATTTATTCAATGGTTAGACCGCCCGATAAAAACAATCGTTATGTAGGCTTGTATTGTACATTAGTGTCATGTGTGGAATGGTTAGCTGCTGCAGTTGTATTATACTTCTGTGGTGTCATAGTTGACGTCCATGTCTCATTTATGTCATTTATTGCAATATTCATTATTGCTGCATTATCTGGATTAGTCAGCTTTATTCCAGGTGGTTTCGGCGCTTTCGATTTAGTTGTATTACTAGGATTTAAAACTTTAGGTGTCCCTGAGGAAAAAGTATTATTAATGCTACTACTTTATCGCTTTGCGTACTATTTCGTACCAGTGATTATTGCATTAATCCTTTCATCATTTGAGTTTGGTACTTCAGCTAAGAAATATATTGAGGGATCTAAATACTTTATCCCTGCTAAAGATGTTACGTCATTTTTAATGTCTTATCAAAAGGATATTATTGCTAAAATTCCATCATTGTCATTAGCAATTTTAGTATTCTTTACAAGTATGATCTTTTTTGTAAATAACTTAACGATTGTTTACGATGCTTTATATGATGGAAATCACTTAACGTATTATATTTTATTGGCAATTCATACTAGTGCTTGTTTATTACTTTTACTGAATGTAGTTGGTATTTATAAGCAAAGTAGACGTGCCATCATCTTTGCTATGATTTCAATTTTATTAATCACAGTGGCGACATTCTTCACTTACGCTTCATATATTTTAATAACATGGTTAGCTATTATTTTTGTTCTTCTTATTGTAGCTTTCCGTAGAGCACGTAGGTTAAAACGCCCAGTAAGAATGAGAAATATAGTTGCAATGCTTTTATTCAGTTTATTTATTTTATATGTTAACCATATATTTATTGCTGGAACGTTATATGCATTAGATATTTATACGATTGAAATGCATACATCTGTATTGCGCTATTACTTCTGGCTTACGATTTTAATCATCGCTATCATCATAGGTATGATTGCATGGTTGTTTGATTATCAATTTAGCAAAGTACGTATTTCTTCTAAAATTGAAGATTGCGAAGAGATTATTAATCAGTATGGCGGTAATTATTTGAGTCACTTGATATATAGTGGTGACAAGCAGTTTTTCACTAATGAAAATAAAACAGCATTTTTAATGTATCGTTATAAAGCAAGTTCATTAGTGGTTCTTGGCGATCCAATCGGTGATGAAAATGCCTTTGATGAATTGTTAGAAGCATTCTATAATTACGCTGAGTATTTAGGCTATGATGTTATATTCTATCAAGTTACAGATCAACACATGCCTTTATATCATAATTTCGGTAACCAATTTTTCAAATTAGGTGAAGAAGCAATTATTGATTTAACGCAATTTTCAACTTCAGGTAAAAAACGCCGTGGATTTAGAGCGACTTTAAACAAATTCGATGAACTTAATATTTCATTCGAAATTATTGAACCACCGTTTTCAACTGAATTTATAAATGAACTTCAACATGTCAGTGATTTGTGGTTAGATAATCGTCAGGAAATGCATTTCTCTGTTGGTCAATTTAATGAAACATATTTATCTAAAGCGCCAATTGGTGTGATGCGTAATGAAAATAATGAAGTAATTGCATTTTGTAGTTTAATGCCAACATACTTTAATGATGCCATTTCAGTCGATTTAATTAGATGGTTGCCAGAGTTAGATTTACCGTTAATGGATGGATTATACTTGCACATGTTACTTTGGAGTAAAGAGCAAGGCTATACGAAATTCAATATGGGTATGGCGACGTTATCAAATGTTGGTCAATTGCATTATTCATATTTAAGAGAACGACTTGCAGGCCGTGTCTTTGAACATTTCAACGGTCTATATCGTTTCCAAGGATTACGTCGTTATAAATCTAAATATAATCCAAATTGGGAACCACGCTTTTTAGTTTATCGTAAAGATAATTCACTTTGGGAATCACTTTCTAAAGTAATGCGTGTAATACGTCACAAATAATAAAAATCCAAGTGCTAAAAGGTATACAGTTATGCCTGAAGCGCTTGGATTTTTTGGTTTCTATAAAGAATGATTTATAAAAAACGGTACAGATAAGAATATTTAAGTTTCCTATCTGTACCGTATTTTAATATTGAAATGAGCTTAAGTTAAGTCGCCTAACTTTTATTATCAATCCAATTAGTTTCATCAAGTATAAATGTTATTGCTTATTTTTGTATTCTTGGCGTATTTTTTGTTCTTCTGCATAGCGCTCTGGATTTTTCTTATAAAAATCTTGGTGATAGTCTTCGGCTTTGTAAAATTGTGACGCGGGTAATATTTTTGTTGCAATTGCCTTATCAGCATTAATCGTATTTTTAAGCTGCTCGATATAAGTCTCAGCGAGTTCTTTTTGATGATCATTAGTGTAGAAAATAGCTGTTTGATATTGAGGACCACGGTCTTGATATTGACCACCTGTATCTAATGGGTCAATGACTGAGAAAAATATTTCTAATAACTTATTGTATGAGAATAATGCAACATCATATTGAATTTCAACAGTTTCTAAATGACCACTCGTACCTGATTTTACTTGTTCGTAAGTAGGATTTTCAATATGTCCGCCCATATATCCAGAAGTTACTTTTTCTATGCCGTCAAAGGTGTCAAATGGTTTCGTCATACACCAAAAACAACCTCCGGCAAAATAAGCTGTATTAATATTCATTTTTGACATCCTTTCATTAGACCTTAGTACGATTTATTAAGAAATCACTTGCTTTTTGAATTGTTTTTATATAACGTTAATATGTGATTATTATAGTACACAAAAATCTATTTTTGAAGATATAAGGTAGGTAAATATGGATAAAGAAACTAATGACAACGAATATAGACGTCAAAGTGAACATCGCACTTCGGCGCCTAAGCGAAAAAAGAAGAAGAAAATTAGGAAATTACCTATCATTCTTCTGATTGTTGTAATTTTACTTATCGCATTAGTTGTATATATTGTACATAGTTACAATAGCGGTGTAGAATATGCCAAGAAACATGCGAAAGATGTTAAAGTACATCAATTTAATGGACCAGTAAAAAATGATGGTAAAATTTCTATTCTTGTACTCGGTGCAGATAAAGCACAAGGTGGACAATCAAGAACAGATTCTATCATGGTTGTTCAATATGACTTTATCAATAAAAAGATGAAAATGATGTCTGTCATGCGTGATATTTATGCAGATATTCCAGGATATGGAAAACACAAAATTAATTCAGCATACGCTTTAGGTGGTCCAGAGCTACTTAGAAAAACACTTGATAAAAATTTAGGAATTAATCCTGAATATTATGCAGTAGTTGATTTTACTGGATTTGAGAAAATGATTGATGAATTAATGCCAGAAGGTGTACCAATTAATGTCGAAAAAGATATGTCGAAAAATATTGGTGTATCTTTGAAAAAGGGTAACCATAGGTTGAATGGTAAAGAATTACTTGGTTATGCAAGATTCCGTCACGACCCTGAAGGTGACTTCGGACGCGTGCGACGTCAGCAACAAGTGATGCAAACATTGAAAAAAGAAATGGTTAATTTTAGAACAGTTGTTAAATTACCAAAAGTTGCAGGTATTTTAAGAGGCTATGTGAATACAAACATTCCTGATTCAGGGATTTTCCAAACAGGTTTGAGTTTTGGTATCCGAGGTGAAAAAGATGTTAAGTCATTGACTGTGCCAATCAAGAACTCATACGAAGATGTCAATACAAATACTGATGGTAGTGCATTACAGATTAATAAAAACACAAATAAACAAGCTATTAAAGACTTTTTAGATGAAAATTAAAAATAAACAAGGCGATTTCTATCATACTCAGATAGAAGTCGCCTTGTTCGTTTTCAAAGAATTAATTGGCATGCATCTTATGAAGAATTATTGATCTGACTTTCTTACGCCAGCCACACCATAATGGTTTGGTTTCATTTCTTCTATAACAACGTGAATTGCTTGTCTATTTGCCCCCGTTGTTTTTTCTACGGCGTCAGTTACTTCGCTAACTAAATTTTTTAATTGTTCATCCGAACGACCTTCTAATAATTTTACATTGACGATTGGCATCATCCAAACCTCCTAATCATTATTAATTTGAGTATATCATGTAATACTTAAAAATTCATTTGCAAAATAACAGAACACTTGTTCGGGAATAGTTGAAATAGAACAAGTGTTCGTATATAATGGAATTCAAGTAAGGGAGGAATAACAGTGTATAATTATCATTTATTAGAAGATAGGGATGTTCTATGTATTGACCAAAAAAGTTTTTTTGCGAGTGTTTCTTGTATTGAAAAGGGGCTAGATCCATTAGAAACAAAGTTAGCTGTTGTTGCAGATACTAAGCGTCAGGGTTCTGTAGTATTGGCTGCGACACCTAAATTAAAAGAATTAGGCATCAAGACAGGATCGAGATTGTTTGAAATACCACATAGAAATGATATTTACATTATCAATCCAAGTATGCGTAAATATCTTAATGTTTCAGTTGCTATTTCTAAGATTGCATTGCGTTATATTCCACCTGAAGATTTACACCAATATAGTATTGACGAATTTTTTATGGATGTTACTGATAGCTATCATAGATTTAGTTCTACAGTACATGCATTTTGCGAAAGACTTAAACGTGAAATTTATGAAGAAACAGGCATTTATTGTACTGTGGGCATTGGTTCTAATATGTTATTAAGTAAAATTGCTATGGATGTTGAAGCGAAGCATAGTCAAAATGGTATAGCTGAATGGCGATATCAAGATGTACCAACGAAATTATGGCCAATTCAGCCCTTGAGAGATTTTGGGGGTATTAATCGTCGAACAGAAGCCAAATTGAATAAAAGAGGGATTTTTACTATAGGAGATTTAGCAAAATATCCATATAAATTTTTAAAAAAAGAGTTCGGTATTTTAGGTGTTGATATGCATCTACATGCGAATGGGATAGATCAGAGTAAAGTACGTGAAAAGCATAAGATTAGCAATCCATCGATATGCAAAAGTCAAATATTAATGAGAGATTATCATTTTGACGAAGCAAAAGTAGTAATGCAAGAGTTAATTGAAGATGTTGCTAGCAGAGTTCGAGCAAGAAAAAAAGTGGCAAGAACGATACATTTTGCCTTTGGCTATAGTGATGAAGGCGGTGTACATAAGCAATATACTTTGAAAGATCCAACAAACTTAGAAAAAGATATTTATAAAGTAGTAATGCATTTCGCAGATGAATTATGTAATAAACAAGCACTATATCGTACGCTAAGTATATCTTTGAGTCAATTTATTAATGAGGATGAGCGACAGTTAAGTCTGTTTGAAGATGAATACCAACGCAAACGTGACGAATGTCTAGCTAAAACGATAGACCAATTACATTTGAAATACGGCAAAGGTATTGTGTCCAAAGCAGTATCGTTTACAGAAGCAGGTACAAAACACGGCAGATTAGGTTTAATGGCTGGACATAAAATGTAATGACTATACGGTTTAAGTAATATATAACTGTGATTCGTATAAAATAAGTCTCTAAAGATAAATATTTCATATATCACAATAGATTTTCACAATAATATCTAAGAATACATGGAATTTATCAAAAGAGACTTAATAATTATTGGATATAACAATCAAAATCACTCAATGCTTGCATACCGCGTTCTCGGTCAGTAGGATTTTTGAAACTAATTTTTAAAGCACCGTATATATCTTCGCGTACTTCTAAGATTCTTAAGTTGCTTATAGATATATTATGTAAACTCAAGATATAAGTCACTTTGCTTATCATACCTGATTCATCCGGAATATCTACATATAGATCATACGCAGTATTTAGTCCACCTAGTTGTTTAGCGGGCAGTGCGTCACGATACGATTTAGCTTCGGCAAAAAATGATAACAATTTTTCAGAATCATTGCTTTCAATTAGTCTTTCTAAATCTTGAAACTGACTTTTTAGCTGTCGAATCATTTCTAAAATATACGTTTTATTACTCAAGGTGATATCTTTCCACATTTGTGCATTACTACTAGCTATACGAGTGATATCACGAAAACCACCAGCTGCAAGTTTATTGACTAAATGATGTTCTTGACCGTTCTTTTGACTAACATGAACTAAACTAGATGCAACGATATGAGGTAAATGACTTACGACGCTTGTTACGTAGTCGTGTTCTTCAGCAGTAGTTACAATAAATTTAGCAAGAGTAGGTGATAACAGTTCTTTTAACGTGTTTGCTGCTTGCTCATTTCTTGGCTCATTGTAGACTAAAATATAATAAGCGTTTTCAAATAAGTGCTTTTTAGCATTTAGTACACCGGATTTATGACTACCAGCCATTGGATGACCACTGACTAAATGAATATTATGCTTTAATAAACTGCATTCGTGTTGCTGTATCATTGCTTTAGTACTACCAGTATCAGAAACAATAACACCAGGTTTAGTTGGCATATCTATAAGCTCGCTAAGATATTTATTTGTGATAGCAACAGGTGTTGCATAAATAATTACATCGGCTTTTTTAATAGCTTCACTATAATTTAAACATTTTTCATTAATAATACCGATTGATTTAGCTTTATCTAACTGAGAAGTATCTGCATCGTATGCAATAATATTAGTATTAGGGTTATGGTATTTTATATTGCTAGCAAGACTTCCACCAATTAACCCAAGCCCAACAAATAAAACTGTTGTCATATAAATCACCTTATTTCGAAATTTTCAGAATAATAACATTGTAAATGAGCTGTTGACACAGTGCAATAGTAAATAAAAATCGATAATAGCATTAATAGATAAACGGATATAAATCATCTACAATAAAGAGTATAGTAACACAATGGCAACGGAGGGGTAAATCAATGGAACCAATATTAGAAATGATTAAAACATTAACAGGTATTAATAGTCCTTCAGGAGACACAGAAGAAGCAATTCAATTTGTCGAAAAATATGCAAAAGACTTAGGTTATCAAACAACACTAACAAATAAAGGTGCGTTATTAATAACAGTGCCAGGCAAAAATGATGAAGTACAACGCTGTATTACTGCTCATGTTGATACTTTAGGTGCAATGGTTAAAGAAATTAAAGAAGATGGGCGCTTAGCAATAGAATTAATTGGAGGATTCACGTATAACGCGATTGAGGGTGAATATTGCCAAATTAAAACTGATGCTGGCCAAATATATACAGGAACCATTTGTCTGCATGAAACAAGTGTTCATGTATATAGAAATAATCATGAAATACCTAGAGACCAAAAGCATATGGAAATAAGAATTGATGAAGTAACTACATCAGAAGAAGATACAAAGAGTTTAGGTATTTCAGTAGGTGATTTTGTTAGCTTTGATCCACGTACAGTTATCACGTCATCAGGTTTTATTAAATCTCGTCATTTAGATGATAAAGCTAGCGTAGCGATGATACTACAATTACTAAAGAAATTAAAAGAAGAGCAAATAATATTACCACATACAACGCAATTTTATATTTCTAATAACGAAGAAATAGGTTACGGTGCAAATGCATCAATTGATTCGAAAATCAAAGAATATATTGCATTAGATATGGGCGCGTTGGGAGACGGTCAAGCATCGGATGAATATACAGTTTCTATTTGTGCCAAAGATGCTTCAGGTCCATATCATAAGCAACTGAAATCACACCTAGTTAATCTTTGCAAAATAAATAATATTCCATATAAAGTAGACATATATCCATATTATGGTTCAGATGCTTCAGCAGCTTTACATGCTGGTGCGGATATCAGACATGGTTTATTTGGGGCTGGCATTGAATCATCTCATGCAATGGAACGAACACATATTGATTCTATTAAAGCGACAGAGAAATTATTATATGCATATTGCTTATCACCAATTGAGTAAACAATTAGTGTTGACAAATGTGAACGACCTATGTAATATAATGAACTATAAAAATAATTAGAATTTTCTAAAGAAATAGTAGCAGATATGAAACGTAGCAAATAGAAAGCTAATGGGTGATGGGAATTAGCACGCCATATCTTGTGAATTGGACTTTGGAAAACAATTGAATGAGTTTTGAAAGTGAACATGAATTATGTTAACTAAGGTGGCACCACGGTAACGCGTCCTTACAGGTATATGCGTTATGTGGTGTCTTTTTATTTAGACAAAATGTAGTAGTTAATTAAAGGTAGCAACAGAAAGTTAGTGGGTGATGTGAACTAACACCGAGATTAATGAAATTGGGTTTTGTCTGCAACAGAAAAATTATATATAGTAAAGAGTGAACTATGAATATTTCGAATATTCGGTTAATTTAGGTGGTACCACGCGTCAGCGTCCTTTATATTGATAAGGATGCTGACGTTTTTTTAGAAAGGAGCGCAAAGAATGGATGTATTCTATAAAAAAATAAAAGCAAATGTAACACCTGAAGTTTTAGCACAACTTCATTCCAAGAAGATCATTTTGGAAAGTACAAATCAACAACAAACTAAGGGTCGCTATTCTATAGTGATATTTGATATCTACGGTACTTTAACTTTAGATAACGATGTATTATCAGTAAGCACTTTAAAAGAGTCGTATCAAATCACTGAAAGACCGTATCATTATTTAACGACTAAAATAAATGAAGACTATCATAATATTCAAGATAATCAACTTAAGCCATTACCGTTTATATCTGGATATGTTGGGACGTGTAGCTTTGATTTAGTAAGACATGAATTTCCTAAATTGCAATCAATACAATTAGAAGATCACAAGCAGCACGATGTACGGTTATATATGGTTGAACAAGTTTATGTATTTGACCATTACAAAGATGAGTTATATATCATCGCGACAAATCAATTTTCAAATTCAACAAAATCAGATCTTGAGAATCGAGTTAATAAGTCAATCGAAGACTTAACTAAAATCCAACCATTCATGCCTACACAAGATTTTGATTTTAAAACTAAAGAAATTCAATCAAACATTTCTGAAGAAAGATTTATCGAAATGATACAGTATTTCAAAGAGAAAATAGCAGAAGGGGATATGTTCCAAGTTGTGCCATCAAGAATTTACAAATATGCGCATCATGCTAATCAGCATTTAAATCAACTTTCGTTTCAACTGTATCAAAATTTAAAACGACAAAACCCAAGTCCATATATGTATTATCTTAATATCGATAAACCCTATATTGTCGGTAGTTCTCCCGAAAGTTTCGTAAGTGTCAAAGATCAAATTGTAACAACTAATCCTATTGCAGGTACGATTCAACGTGGTGAGACGACACAAATAGATAATGAGAATATGAAACAACTACTTAACGATCCTAAAGAATGTAGTGAACATCGTATGCTTGTTGATTTAGGACGTAATGATATTCATAGAGTAAGTAAAATCGGCACCTCAAAAATTACTAAATTAATGGTTATTGAAAAATATGAACATGTTATGCATATCGTAAGTGAAGTCACAGGTGAAATAAATCAAAATTTATCGCCAATGACAGTTATTGCGAATTTATTACCAACAGGTACCGTTTCAGGTGCACCAAAATTACGTGCAATCGAAAGAATTTACGAACAATATCCACATAAACGTGGCGTTTATAGTGGTGGTGTTGGATACATAAATTGTAATCATAACTTAGATTTTGCATTAGCAATTCGAACGATGATGATAGATGAGCAGTATATCAACGTAGAAGCTGGTTGTGGCGTTGTATATGATTCTATTCCTGAAAAAGAACTGAATGAAACGAAATTGAAAGCTAAAAGCTTATTGGAGGTGAGCCCATGATTTTAGTTGTAGATAATTATGATTCCTTTACGTATAACCTAGTGGATATTGTTGCTCAACATACTGACGTCATTGTTCAATACCCTGATGATGATAATGTGCTGAATCAATCGGTGGACGCTGTTATTATATCTCCTGGTCCTGGGCATCCATTAGACGACCAAAAGTTAATGAAAATTATCTCATCCTATCAAGATAAACCCATTTTAGGTATTTGCCTAGGTGCTCAAGCACTGACTTGTTATTACGGTGGAGAAGTCATTAAAGGCGACAAGGTTATGCACGGCAAAGTTGATACTATAAGTATCACTTCAAATACTCACAAAGTGTTATATCAAGATGTACCAGAACAGTTTTCAATTATGAGATATCATTCATTAATAAGTAACCCCGATAATTTTCCAGAAGCGTTGAAAATTACTGGACGTACTGATGACTGTATACAATCATTCGAGCATAAAGAAAGACCGCATTATGGTATTCAGTACCATCCTGAATCATTTGCTACAGACTATGGTGTCAAAATAATTACAAATTTTATTAATCTAGTGAAGAAAGGATGAAAACCATGACATTACTAACAAGAATAAAAACTGAAACTATATTACTTGAAAGCGACATTAAAGAGCTAATCGACATACTTATTTCTCCAAGTATCGGAACCGATATAAAATATGAATTATTGAGTTCGTATTCGGAACGAGAAATTCAACAACAAGAATTGACATATATTGTACGTAGTTTAATTAATACAATGTACCCACATCAACCATGTTATGAAGGGGCTATGTGTGTGTGTGGCACAGGTGGTGACAAGTCAAATAGTTTCAACATTTCAACAACTGTAGCTTTTGTCGTAGCAAGTGCTGGTGTTAAAGTAATTAAACATGGTAATAAAAGCATTACCTCAAATTCAGGTAGTACGGATTTGTTAAATCAAATGAAGATACAAACAACAACTGTTGATGATACACCTAACCAATTAAATGAAAAAGACCTTGTATTCATTGGTGCAACTGAATCATATCCAATCATGAAGTATATGCAACCAGTTAGAAAAATGATTGGAAAGCCTACAATATTAAACCTTGTGGGTCCATTAATTAATCCATATCACTTAACGTATCAAATGGTAGGCGTCTTTGATCCTACAAAGTTAAAGTTAGTTGCTAAAACGATTAAAGATTTAGGTAGACGACGTGCAATCGTATTACATGGCGCAAATGGTATGGATGAAGCAACGTTGTCTGGTGATAATTTGATATATGAATTGACTGAAGATGGAGAAATCAAAAATTACACATTAAATGCGACTGATTATGGTTTGAAATATGCACCGAATAGTGATTTTAAAGGTGGTTCACCTGAAGAAAACTTAGCAATCACACTGAATATTTTAAATGGTAATGATCGCTCAAGTCGACGTGATGTGGTTGTCTTAAATGCAGGTTTAAGCCTTTATGTTGCAGAGAAAGTGGATACCATCGCAGAAGGCATAGAACTCGCAAGTACTTTGATAGATAATGGTGAAGCTTTGAAAAAATACCATCAAATGAGAGGTGAATAATATGACGATTTTAGCAGAAATTGTTGAATATAAACAGTCACTTTTACAAAATGGCTATTATCAAGACAAACTTAATACCTTAAAAAGTGTGAAGATTCAGAATAAAAAATCTTTTATAAACGCAATTGAGAAAGAACCAAAGCTAGCAATTATTGCAGAAATTAAATCGAAGAGTCCTACAGTTAATGACTTACCTGAACGAGATTTATCGCAACAAATCTCAGATTATGAAAAGTACGGTGCAAATGCCGTGTCCATTTTAACTGATGAAAAGTACTTTGGAGGGAGCTTTGAAAGATTACAAGCATTGACAACAAAAACAACATTACCCGTATTATGCAAAGATTTTATTATAGATCCGCTTCAAATTGATGTTGCTAAACAAGCTGGTGCATCTATGATTTTATTGATCGTTAACATCTTATCGGATAAACAATTGAAAGATTTATATAACTACGCTATATCGCAAAATTTAGAAGTGTTAGTTGAAGTACATGATCGCCATGAATTAGAACGTGCCTATAAGGTTAATGCTAAATTGATTGGTGTAAATAACAGGGACTTAAAACGATTTGTCACAAATGTGGAACATACAAATACTATTTTAGAAAATAAAAAACCAAATCATTATTATATTTCTGAAAGTGGTATTCACGATGCATCTGATGTAAGAAAAATCTTGCATAGTGGTATCGATGGCTTACTAATAGGTGAGGCGCTTATGCGTTGTGACAATCTATCTGAATTTTTACCACAACTAAAAATGCAAAAGGTGAAGTCATGATGAAATTGAAATTTTGTGGCTTTACATCAATTAAGGATGTTACAGCGGCCAGTCAATTACCTATTGATGCGATAGGTTTCATTCATTATGAAAAAAGCAAAAGGCATCAAACAATTACCCAAATAAAAAAGTTAGCGTCTGCTGTTCCAGAACATATTGACAAAGTATGTGTCGTGGTAAATCCGGATTTAACAACTATTGAACACGTATTAAGCAATACGCCAATTAACACAATACAGTTACACGGCACAGAATCTATTGATTTTATACAGGAAATTAAAAAGAAGTATTCAAGCATTAAGATTACTAAAGCTTTAGCTGCAGATGAAAACATAATCCAAAACATAAATAAATATAAAGGGTTCGTAGATTTATTTATTATCGACACACCCTCAGTGTCGTATGGTGGTACCGGTCAAACATATGATTGGACTATTTTGAAGCACATAAAAGACATACCTTATTTGATAGCAGGAGGCATTAACTCTGAAAATATTCAAACAGTTAATCAACTTAAATTATCACATCAAGGTTATGATCTTGCATCAGGTATAGAAGTAAATGGGCGAAAAGATATAAAAAAAATGACAGCAATTGTAAATATTGTGAAAGGAGATAGAGAAAATGAATAAACAAATACAAACAGAAGCAGATGAATTAGGTTTCTTTGGTGAATACGGAGGGCAATATGTTCCAGAAACATTAATGCCAGCAATTATTGAGTTGAAAAAAGCTTATAAAGAGGCAAAAGCAGACCCAGAGTTTCAAAGAGAACTGGAATACTATTTATCAGAGTATGTAGGACGCGCGACGCCACTTACATATGCTGCATCATATACTGAAAGCTTAGGTGGCGCTAAAATATATTTAAAACGAGAGGATCTAAATCATACAGGCGCACATAAAATTAATAATGCGTTAGGTCAAGCGTTGCTTGCTAAAAGAATGGGCAAGAAGAAGCTTGTTGCTGAAACTGGTGCGGGTCAACATGGTGTAGCTAGTGCTACGGTTGCTGCATTATTTGATATGGAACTTGTTGTCTTTATGGGAAGTGAAGATATTAAAAGACAACAACTTAATGTATTTAGAATGGAATTACTTGGTGCAAAGGTTGTGGCAGTTGAAGATGGTCAAGGGACTTTATCGGATGCAGTTAATAAAGCATTGCAATATTGGGTAAGTCATGTAGAAGACACACATTATTTATTAGGTTCTGCATTAGGTCCAGACCCATTCCCAACGATTGTTAGAGATTTTCAGAGTGTGATTGGTAAAGAAATAAAATCACAGATATTGAAGAAAGAAGGTCGACTTCCGGATGCAATTGTAGCATGTATCGGTGGTGGCTCAAATGCAATCGGTACATTTTATCCATTTATTAAAGATGATGTTGCGTTATACGGTGTTGAAGCCGCAGGTCAAGGCGAGGATACTGATAAACATGCACTTGCAATTGGCAAAGGATCACCTGGCGTATTACATGGTACTAAAATGTATTTAATTCAAGATGAAGGTGGGCAAGTGCAATTAGCACATTCTATTTCAGCAGGACTTGATTATCCTGGTATTGGGCCAGAACATTCTTATTACCACGACATTGGTAGAGTAACTTTTGAAAATGCAAGTGATACACAAGCAATGAATGCTTTAATCAACTTTACAAAACATGAAGGTATTATACCTGCAATTGAAAGTGCACATGCACTGAGTTATGTTGAAAGACTAGCGCCTACGATGTCGAAAGAAGATATTATTGTAGTAACTATTTCTGGACGTGGCGATAAAGATATGGAAACAATTAGACAATATATGGCAGAGCGAGGTCTTGCAAATGACTAAATTATTTATACCTTATATTATGGGCAATAAAGATTTGATTGAAAATGCAACATTGTTTAGTGAAAATGGTGCAGATATAATTGAAATTGGTGTACCTTTCTCTGATCCGGTTGCTGATGGTCCAGTTATCATGGAAGCAGGTCAACAAGCGATTAAACAAGGCATAACGATAGATTATATTTTCGAGCAATTAGAAAAACACGGTAATCAAATTAAGTGTCAGTATGTATTAATGACGTATTATAATATTATTTGTCATTATGGAGAACAAGCGTTTTTTGAAAAATGTCGAGATACCGGTGTTTACGGCTTAATTATTCCTGATTTACCATTTGAATTATCGCAGCGTTTAAAACAACAATTTAGTCACTATGGCGTCAAAATTATATCGTTAGTTGCGATGACTACTGATGACAAACGTATAAAAGAAATCGTATCCCATGCGGAAGGGTTTATTTATACTGTGACGATGAATGCGACAACAGGACAAAACGGTGCGTTTCACCCAGAATTAAAACGAAAAATTGAGTCAATTAAAGCGATAGCCAATGTGCCAGTTGTCGCAGGATTTGGTATAAGAACTCCACAACATGTTGCAGATATAAAAGAGGTTGCAGATGGTATCGTTATTGGTAGTGAAATAGTAAAACGATTTAAATCTAACACGCGTGAAGAAATCATTAAATATTTACAATCTATCCAGCAAACATTGAATAATTAAGTTTACTTGATTTAAAAAAATTAGTCGAATACTGTTTGAAAAAGTGAAAAACGGTGAATTATAAAATTGAATAGAAATGATACAAAAGTAATATGAGCAAACCCAAACGTTCATATTACTTTTTTTGAAATTGTATGCAAAAATCTAAATATTACTATAAAAGTATATGCAATTAAAGCGTTTATGTTTTAGTTTTAACATTAACTATTGTATACTTATTTAGATTAGATTTATTATTTTTGATAATTGCAGAGGGGAAATAGAAAAACTGCAAATACGGAAATGAAATTAATTAACGAGAGACAAATAGGAGTAATGATAATGAAGTTTACAAATTTAACAGCTAAAGAGTTTGGTGCCTTTACAGATAGCATGCCATACAGTCATTTCACGCAAACTGTTGGCCACTATGAGTTAAAGCTTGCTGAAGGTTATGAAACACATTTAGTGGGAATAAAAAACAATAATAACGAGGTCATTGCAGCTTGCTTACTTACTGCTGTACCTGTTATGAAAGTGTTCAAGTATTTTTATTCAAATCGCGGTCCAGTGATCGATTATGAAAATCAAGAACTCGTACACTTTTTCTTTAATGAATTATCAAAATATGTTAAAAAACATCGTTGTCTATACCTACATATCGATCCATATTTACCATATCAATACTTGAATCATGATGGCGAGATTACAGGTAATGCTGGTAATGATTGGTTCTTTGATAAAATGAGTAACTTAGGATTTGAACATACTGGATTCCATAAAGGATTTGATCCGGTGCTACAAATTCGTTATCACTCAGTGTTAGATTTAAAAGATAAAACAGCAGATGACATCATTAAAAATATGGATGGACTTAGAAAAAGAAACACGAAAAAAGTTAAAAAGAATGGTGTTAAAGTAAGATATTTATCTGAAGAAGAACTACCAATTTTTAGATCATTTATGGAAGATACGTCAGAATCAAAAGCTTTTGCTGATCGTGATGACAAGTTTTATTACAATCGCTTAAAATATTACAAAGACCGTGTGTTAGTGCCTTTAGCGTATATCAATTTTGATGAATATATTAAAGAACTAAATGAAGAGCGTGATATTTTAAATAAAGATTTAAATAAAGCATTAAAGGATATTGAAAAACGTCCTGAAAATAAAAAAGCGCATAACAAGCGAGATAACTTACAACAACAACTTGATGCAAATGAGCAAAAGATTGAAGAAGGTAAACGTCTACAAGAAGAACATGGTAATGAATTACCTATCTCTGCTGGTTTCTTCTTTATCAATCCATTTGAAGTTGTTTATTATGCTGGTGGTACATCAAATGCTTTCCGTCATTTTGCCGGAAGTTATGCAGTGCAATGGGAAATGATTAATTATGCATTAAATCATGGCATTGATCGTTATAATTTCTATGGTGTTAGTGGTAAATTTACAGAAGATGCTGAAGATGCTGGTGTAGTTAAATTCAAAAAAGGTTACAATGCTGAAATTATTGAATATGTTGGTGACTTTATTAAACCAATTAATAAACCTGTTTACGCAGCATATACCGCACTTAAAAAAGTTAAAGACAGAATTTTTTAGGAAGGGAATTATCAAAACATGAAATTTACAGAGTTAACTGTTACCGAATTTGACAACTTTGTACAAAATCCATCATTGGAAAGTCATTATTTCCAAGTAAAAGAAAATATAGTTACCCGTGAGAATGATGGCTTTGAAGTAGTTTTATTAGGTATTAAAGACGACAATAACAAAGTAATTGCAGCAAGCCTTTTCTCTAAAATTCCTACTATGGGAAGTTATGTTTACTATTCGAATCGTGGTCCAGTAATGGATTTTTCAGATTTAGGTTTAGTTGATTATTATTTAAAAGAGTTAGATAAATATTTACAGCAACATCAATGTTTATATGTTAAATTAGATCCGTATTGGTTATATCATCTATATGATAAAGATATCGTGCCATTTGAAGGTCGCGAGAAAAATGATGCCTTAGTAAACTTGTTTAAATCGCATGGTTACGAGCATCATGGCTTTACAACTGAGTATGATACATCGAGCCAAGTACGATGGATGGGCGTATTAAACCTTGAAGGTAAAACACCTGAAACATTGAAAAAAACATTTGATAGTCAACGTAAACGTAATATTAATAAAGCGATAAACTATGGTGTTAAAGTTAGATTCCTTGAATGTGATGAGTTCAATCTTTTCCTAGATTTATATCGTGAAACTGAAGAGCGTGCTGGATTTGTATCAAAAACAGATGATTATTTTTATAACTTTATTGACACATATGGAGATAAAGTATTAGTACCATTAGCATATATTGACCTTGATGAATATGTGTTAAAGTTGCAACAGGAATTGAATGACAAAGAAAATCGTCGTGATCAAATGATGGCGAAAGAAAACAAATCAGATAAACAAATGAAGAAAATTGCAGAATTAGATAAGCAAATTGATCATGATCAGCATGAATTATTGAATGCAAGTGAATTGAGCAAAACGGACGGCCCAATTCTAAACCTTGCTTCTGGCGTTTATTTCGCAAATGCATATGAAGTGAATTATTTCTCTGGGGGTTCATCAGAAAAATATAATCAATTTATGGGACCATACATGATGCATTGGTTTATGATTAACTATTGCTTCGATAATGGTTATGATCGTTATAATTTCTATGGTTTATCAGGTGATTTTACGGAAAACAGTGAAGATTATGGCGTATACCGCTTTAAACGTGGATTTAATGTACAAATCGAAGAATTAATAGGGGATTTCTATAAACCAATTCATAAAGTGAAATATTGGTTGTTCACAACATTGGATAAATTACGTAAAAAATTAAAGAAATAGATGTAAATGATGTTAGGGCTTATAGTTATTGATACTATAGGCTCTTTTTTATGCTTTTTAATAAAGCCTCTATAAATGATATATTAAATGACAAGTTTAACAAGTGACTGCAATAAATATAAATATGCATTGCACAACCTATTTGTAAATGATTGAGTTGAGTATACGTTTTAATTCATTCAATATGACTCAAAACAAGTCAATATGTATTATATTTTTCGTGAATAAATCTTAGCATAACAATTTATGTCTGATTATATATGTGTGTGTTTGCAAGTGCGTGATATCAAATGTCATATTTGTCTCATTGTAATTTATAAAATGCATGAGCAATGATTGCTGTAACAAATTCTATCAAAGTAATCAGTTTTTATATTAGAAATAAAAATGATGATAGATATATGATCGATACAAAGATTTAATATGCACCAAAACGTGATGAGTATTAGTTTAATCAAACATAACATGAATATAAATTTAGCTTACTGATATAAACACTACACAAACATATAGTTATATAAGTCACCTTATGGAATTTCAAATTCTAGTTTACATAATATATATTATAGGAAGTTATATGTCTATAATGCAAAAGGTACCCTACATCATAATCATTATCTAATATCGTCACATAACTTACTTATGCTATAATCATGGTATTATATTGTTTGGAGTGATTTGATAAGATTTGTCTTTGATATTGACGGTACGCTTTGTTTTGACGGCCGATTAATTGACCAGACTATTATCGATACATTGTTACAATTACAACATGCTGGTCATGAACTTATATTTGCATCAGCACGTCCGATTCATGATTTGTTGCCAGTTTTACCATCAGTATTTCATCAGCACACATTAATTGGCGCAAATGGTGCTATGATTTCACAGTAATCAAAGATTTCTGTTATCAAACCAATTCATACAGATACATATCATCATATCTTAAAAATAATTCAAAAGTATGAGTTAGATTATATTATTGATGATGATTGGAATTATGCTGCACAACTTGACGCTGAGAACGCTATTTTTGAGCGTTTAGATCCACATAAGCTGGCCAGTTGTATTGATGTTGCAAATATCGACACGCCAATCAAGATTATTTTATTAAATATAGACGCGGCACAAATTACAACTATATTAGACGAGTTAAATAAATATCATCAAGAATTGGAAATGATTCACCATTCAAATGAGTATAACATTGATATAACAGCGCAAAATATTAATAAATATACTGCATTACAATATATATTTGATGCAGATGTTAAATATATAGCATTTGGTAATGACCACAATGATATTGTCATGTTACAACATGCTAGTAGTGGCTATATTATAGGACCATCAGAAGCATACACACAAGCAATATTGAAACTTGATAAAATCAAACACATCGATAATAATGCACAAGCTATTTGCAAAGTCTTAAAATCATATAAATAAAAACACCCCTATCAAATGATAACCATTATCAATCGATAGGGGCTATTTTAATAAAATTCGTCCTCGAACATTTCTTCCTCTTCATCTAATCCAAATAATTCTGCCATTTCTCCATGTTCAATTAACATGTTTAAATATGCATCGCGGAGTTCTTCTTCACTCATATCATTAATCATTTCTTTAAGAGAATCAATCCACATATTTCTGCGTAAGTGATAGTCTTCTTCAACTTCGTTTAACATGGTTATATGTTTATTTGCTGCTTCTGGACTAGCTGTAAAGAGTAATGCAATCAGATGTTTACATATCACTCGTCTTCCATCAGCATGAGGACAATTACATTTGGATTTTCTAGGATGTTCCATATCAATATAACAACGATATACTTTGTTACCACTGCCTTTTACTTCAGCCTCATGCTGCGTTTCTGAAAATGATTTTAAGTTAATGACGCATTCACTTTGATAATAATTAAAGCCTCTTTCTATAGAACGAATACTTGCAATATCAAGTAATCCCATGATGATACTCCTTTTTATTATTATTTTTAGATAAAGAAAATAAAATCGATAAGTGTCTAGATTAATATACTTGATTTATCTATATTTTATAACAAGTCTAGAATTATCGCATTCTTAAATAACTAATATGAAAATGCTTGCACTAATTCTTTTGTATAAGGGTGTCTATCAACATTAAATAATTCCTCTATTGTAAAATCATCGACTATCATGCCATCCTTAAGAACGATAATTCTATTAACTAAGCGTTGTAACACGGATAAATCATGAGAAATAACGATAAAATGATTTAAGTTCGTAATCGTTTGCGCTTTTAATATATTTATTACATTTTGTTCAGCTATAACATCTAAATTAGAAGTTATCTCATCACATATTAAAACGCGAGGCTGTGCTAATAACGAACGCATGACATTAAATCTTTGTAATTGTCCACCACTCACTTCGCTTGGTAATTTAGTCAATAATTGCGCGTTCAACTCAAAAGTAGATAAATGTTGTATTAATAATTGATCCTGAGCAGTATTATCAGTTAGGCCTCTGTAATAATATAACGCTTCTTTTAATGAGGTCTCAATCGACCAATCAGGGTTAAAGCTAGTTAAAGGGTGTTGGAAAATCGGTAACACAGCATTGTCACTTAAGTAAATTTCTCCTTTAACAGGTTTAAATAAGCCAAGAACCAATGAAGCGAGCGTACTTTTACCACAGCCACTTTCGCCTAAAATACCAACATTTTCTCCATCGGGTATAGTAATATTGATATCTTGTAGCACCATCTGCTTTTTATTATAACCAAAAGTTACATGTTTTAACTCAATCATAGTAATCCCTCTTTAATTGTGTTCTATATTTAATTAGCTGTTCAGTATACGGATGCAAATGCTCATACTTGAAATGATCAATATTGCCTTGTTCAATGATTTGACCTTCTTTTAAAACATTAATGTACTGACAATATTTCAATACATGACTTAAGTTATGTGTGATAATAAATAATGTTTGACCATGTTCTAATACAATATGCTGTAATAAATCCATCACTTGATTACCGTTCAAAGCATCCAATGATGCAACTGGTTCGTCTGCAATGATTAATTTAGGCTCCAACATGAGAACGCTTGCTATGTATACGCGTTCAAGTTGGCCCCCAGAAAGTTGGAAACTATATTTATTTAATATATCTTTGCTTTGTAAATTAACCCACGACAAAGCCTTGTCAATTTTGGACAATGCCTCTTCTTTACTACTTTTATAATGCTTACGATAAATCGCGGTTAACTGTTTACCTAATTTAGTATGGTCGTTAAAACTTTCTGCATAATTTTGAGAAATATAGCCAATTGTATGACCATAATATTTACTCAATCTACTAACATTTTCCCCATCAAATTGGTACGAATCATACGTGCAGGTTAAATCAAATGGTAAATATTCAAGTAAGGCTTTAGCAATCAAACTTTTTCCAGCGCCGCTCTCTCCAATCAAGGCATTAATCTGTTGATTATAAATTTTCAAATCAATCCCTTTAATAAGTGATTTCTCACTAGTATTCTTTATTGTTAAATTTTGTATATCAATGAGACTCATCATATTCACCTCGTTGTTTCAGCAATCTATCTCTTAGCGCATCACCGGTTAAATTAAAAAATAAAATAGTTATAGCAATGACTGAAGCAGGTGCAATCAACATAATTGGATGAGACGAAATAAAATCACGACCTTGTTGCAACATAGCGCCCCACTCTGGTGTTGGCGGTTGTGCACCTAACCCAATAAATGATAGAGAACTTATATATAGAATAATTTTACCGAAATCAACGACCATCAAAACGATAATAACCGGTATAATTTTAGGTGTTAAATGACGTATTAATATTGTTCTTGTAGGTACATGAAATAATTGTGCCATTTTTATATAAGGCTTATTCATTTCGCTATTAACTATACTTCTAGTCAACCTTGTGTAATTCATCCATTTTATTACTGTAATTGAAATAACTAAATTCCATAAAGATGGTTGGAAAAAGCTTGCTAAAGCAATCATGATGATAAATTCTGGAATACTTAGACCAACATCAATAAACCTTAACACTAATCGTTCAATCCACCCCTTTTTATATCCGGCAAATAGACCTAGTGTAACACCTATGACAACGATAGCTATTAATGTTAAAACAGTAACAAACAATGTTGAACGTGCACCGATAATAATTCGGGTAAATAAATCTCTCCCATAATCATCAGTTCCTAATAAATGCAACCAACTAATAGGTTCAAAAGTTTGTGATAAATTGACTTTGGTTGCATTTTCACTACTGACAAAGAATTGTAGTACAATCATCACAAATATAAATGCGCCGAATACAAAAAAGATAAGGTTATTCTTTGAAAATATTTTATGCATGACGGTCACTACTTTCTGATATCAATGGTGTATTGGTTTTGTTTTTTGGATTTCCTAATTGTAAACGCTGCTTCGGATCAAGTAATAACGTTAATAAATCAGCAATCGTATTAATAATAACAACGAAGAAGCCAATAAATAACACGCATCCTTGAATAACAGGATAATCTCGAGATTTAATACTATCCATTAATAGATAACCAATACCAGGTATATCAAATAAATTTTCAATCACTACAGTACCACCTATTAGACTACCAAGTGAAATCCCTAATAATGGGATAATCGGCAAAATTGTTGGTTTTAGTAAATCATGAATTAAAATATAACGTTCATTCATACCTCGTAATCTTGATGCTTGTACGATATTACTTTGCAATAACGTCAATAAATTAGAGCGCACTAAACGAATGATGTATGCACACATACCTAAAGATAGCGTGAATACAGGCAATACAAACTGACTTAGTATAACGCTATCTATATTCATTAAATTTGTGACAATAAATAATAAAATAATACCGATAAAGAACGCTGGTAAACTAATTGATAGAGTTGAGATCACTCTAATCACTTTGTCAGATAACTTATGAAATCGTTTGGCTGATATAATGCCGAGCGGTATAGATATGCATAACGACACTACTAATGTTGAAAAAGATATGAGTAATGTTATGGGTGCATAGTTGAATAATATCTGTGTTACCGGTTCTTTTGATTCAAAACTTTTTCCTAAATTAAAATGTAATAAATGATTCATCCAATGCCACCACTGTACCAATAAAGAATCATTTAATCCCAATTTATCTTTGGTTGCATTTATTTGTTCCGTCGACACTTGTGCTACATCAAGATGTAATATTTTATCAACAGGATTGCCTGGTGATAATTTCATTAAAATA
This sequence comes from Staphylococcus sp. GDB20D11A, assembly GCF_016893255.1. Lineage (NCBI taxonomy): Bacteria > Bacillati > Bacillota > Bacilli > Caryophanales > Staphylococcaceae > Staphylococcus > Staphylococcus sp. GDB20D11A. The sequence continues at coordinate 52,474 of NZ_JAFEPJ010000018.1, read as the reverse complement.
AATGTAAGTGTAGAAATAACAAATAAAACAACTATCATATGCATCAGTCTATACAACATAGACTTTATTATGAACATAATAGTCCCCCTCCTTGTGTAAGTTACTAACACTTTCTTTTTACATGAGAATGGCGCATGTATATGCAACTTACATATTAAGAACCAACGTTCATTATAGTATTATCCGAAAAGAAATTGAAGTATATTTAATTTTTTAACAAAATCATTATAAAATATAATATTTTGAATCAAGTCAACCATGTAAAATATAAAAAAGTCAAAACAAAAACAACTATAGCACTGTATTCCATCTCTTTCGAAATAATTGTTACTGCAGTGTAACTTAAAAGTCGATGATTTTGTGCATATAGTTGTCGAATATTATTTTTTATCTTTACGGCGAAGTTCAGCGCCTTCATAGCCGTATTTTTCAATTTGCTTTTCTAATTTACGCGCTTTTCTTTCTTTACGCCAATTTCTAGTAAAATACCATAATAGAAAACTAATTAATAAACTCATAATCGCTAAAAATGCAGCGTATCCTAATAATGGTTGATATTTTATATCTTGAAAATTTGGAATAAAAAATGCAAGCACACCTAATATAACAAATGTAATTACTGCTGATACAAACCATTTATTTAAAACTAAGCAACAGAATATTGTTAATAAAATCATTATTAATGTTGTGATCCATAAATAATTAGGCATATCGAATAATGTCATATTCATTCTCCTTTTATTTCATTACTTTCCTTGTATACATTTTATTATAAATTTTTAAAAACTTAAACAATAGCAGTCAGTTTCAAGCAATATTCTATTTACTATTAGAATAAACATTGTTCCTTGCGACATGGAAATCGTAACATTATCGTTTAGGAGACAAAATTATGTATAATGAATGTATTATACCAAAGGAGTGATTATATGTCTCAAGGTTTACCTTTAAGAGAAGATGTTCCTGTTTCAGAAACATGGGATTTAGTAGACTTATTTAAAGATGATCAACAATATTATGAAAGTATTGACGCTCTAGTACAACAAGCAAATCAATTTCATCATACATATGCAACAACATTAAATTCAATCGAACAAATTAATACTGCTTTAGCTGAATTAGAAAATATTTTAATTGCCTTAGATCGCTTAAGTAATTATGCAGAACTACGTTTAAGTGTAGATACTAGTAATATTGAGGCACAAGTATTGAGTGCTAAATTATCTACTACATACGGTAAAATTGTTAGCCAATTATCATTTGTAGAGTCAGAAATACTTGAATTACCAGAAGAAATACTTCAACAATTAGAAGAAGCATGTCCATATCAACACTATATTAAACAGTTAATTAAACAAAAGCCATTCCAATTATCTGCGTCGGTAGAACAAGTATTAGCAACTTTATCACCTACGCTAAACAGTCCTTACGATTTATACGGCACGACAAAAATGCTAGATATTACATTCGATTCATTTGAACATGATGGTACAACGTACCCTGTCGACTATGCTACGTTTGAAAATGATTATGAAGATAATAAAGATCCTGAGTTTAGACGTAAAAGTTTCAAATCGTTTAGCGATGGGATTCGAAAATATCAGCATACTACCGCGGCAACATATAATATACAAGTACAACAAGAAAAAATTGAAGCTGATTTACGAGGATTTGAATCGGTCATCGATTATTTATTACATAGTCAAGAAGTAACGCGTGATATGTTTGACCGTCAAATCGATATGATTATGCGTGACTTGGCACCAGTTATGCAGAAATATGCTAAACTTTTACAACGTATTCACGGATTAGATAACATGCGTTTTGAAGACTTGAAGATTTCTGTAGACCCTGATTATGAACCAGAGATTTCAATTGAAGACTCAAAAAATTATATTTTCGGTGCGTTAAGTGTTTTAGGTGATGACTATACAAACATGTTACGTGAAGCATACGATCAGCGATGGATTGATTTTGCACAAAATAAAGGTAAAGATACAGGCGCATTTTGTGCAAGTCCATACTTTACACATTCATATGTGTTCATTTCTTGGACTGGTAAAATGGCTGAAGCATTTGTCTTAGCACATGAATTAGGTCATGCAGGTCATTTTACATTAGCTCAAAAACATCAACCATATCTTGAATCAGAAGCATCAATGTACTTTGTTGAAGCCCCTTCTACAATGAATGAAATGTTGATGGCCAATTATTTATTTAACACAAGTGATAATCCAAGATTTAAGCGTTGGGTTATTGGCTCAATTTTATCTAGAACATATTATCATAATATGGTTACCCATTTATTAGAAGCTGCTTATCAACGTGAAGTGTATCACAAAGTAGATCAAGGTGAATCTTTAAATGCGCCGACATTAAATGAAATAATGCTAAATGTTTATAAACAATTTTTCGGAGATGCAGTAGACATGACTGAGGGTGCTGAATTAACATGGATGCGTCAACCTCATTACTATATGGGATTATATTCGTATACGTATTCTGCTGGCTTAACAATCGGAACTGTCGTTTCTCAAAAGATTAAAAATGAAGGCCAACCAGCTGTTGATGCTTGGTTAGAAACATTGAAAAAAGGTGGTAGTGTATCACCTGTCGAACTTGCAAACATTGCGGGTGTAGACATTACTACAGAACAGCCACTTAAATCTACAATTCAATATATTTCTGATTTAGTGGATGAAGTTGAAAAATTAACAGATGAAATTGAGCAAACAAATAACTAAGATGCGAGACAATTTATAGTAGAACAATATAAACCAAGATTTTCACATTACTAATTGTGAGAATCTTGTTTTTTTTGAGGGTTTATGAATAATAGAAATATATATATTTATCGTAAGAGATTTTATAGTAATAACTTTAAGTTATTGTTCGTAATGTGTACCTGTTAAATAAAAATAAACACTTTCAGCGATGTTAATAATATGATCACCAATACGTTCTAAATGTCTTGCTGCTAAATGTGCTTGTGCAGCGACAAATGGATCGTTATCAATAAGATACGTTGCGTTAATAATATGACTATATAAGTCATCGATATCTTCATCACGCTCAATTATTTCTCTTATTAATACGGTATCTTTCTTTTTAAATGCTTGATCTAAGTCCTTTAACATTAACATAGCTAATTTACCCATTGTCTTTAAACAGGTTAACACATAATCATCTGTAATCTTCGTACGCAATCGAATATTGGCAATACTCGATGCATTATCTCCTATTCTTTCTAAATCGGAGGCGATTTTTAATGAAGAAATCATCATACGCAAATCACTCGCAATGGGCTGTTGCTTTGTAATTAACATGATAACTCGCTCATTAATATTATAATTTAATTGATTGATATGTTTATCGTTTTTAACTGTTTGTCGTGCAAAGCCTCTATCGTCAATACTTAATGATTTTATACCATTTTCAATACTCACATAGACATTTGCACCTAACCGACGTAATTCTTTTATTAAATCATCAAGTTGCTCCTGATATCGTTGTCTAATTATTGCCATTATATATCAACCAAACCTTCCTGAAATATAATCTTCTGTTTTCTTGTTTGATGGGTTAGAGAAAATTTTATCAGTGTCATCATATTCATTGACATAACCATTTAAGAAAAATGCAGTTTTATCTGATACACGAGCTGCTTGTTGCATATTATGTGTAACCATAATAATTGTATACTTTTCTTTTAGTTCTTGGACCAACTCTTCTACTCTTAATGTTGAGATTGGGTCTAATGCTGATGTCGGTTCATCCATTAAAATGACTTCAGGTTCAATTGCTAAACAACGCGCAATACAAACACGCTGTTGTTGCCCACCGGATAAACTATATGCATTTGTGTGCAACCTATCCTTTAATTCATCCCAAATTGCAGCGCCACGTAATGATTTCTCAACGATTTCATCAAGAACTTTTTTATTTTTAATACCGTGAATCTTTGGACCGTAAGTAATATTATCGTATATTGATTTTGGAAATGGATTAGGTTGTTGAAAGACCATGCCCACATTTGTACGTAATTGTTCTTTAGAATATTTTTGATCAAATATGTCTTGATCGCGATATAGTATTTTACCAGCTGTTTTGACTGTGGGTACTAACTCAACCATTCGATTCAAAGTTTTAATATATGTTGATTTGCCACAACCAGATGGACCTATAATGGCAGTAATTTGGTTTTCATAAATATCTAAATTAATATTTTGCAATGCATGATTTTCGCCATACCATAAGTCTAAATTTTGTGTTGAATATATAACAGAATGTGAGTTTGTATCATTTGGTGTTTTATGATGACTTTGTGAGACATCAAACGTATGACTTTGAGAAATTTGTTTAGTTTGTGCAAGTGTTTGCGCCATATTTAAAACTCCCTTTTTAATAGATAAATGAGATTGATTGTTTAAATTAGAATTTTTTACTAAATTTGTTACGTAAAATAATCGCAACGCCATTCATTAAGATTAAGATAACTAGTAAAACGATAATGCCTGCCGATGCAACATTCTGGAATTCTTCTTGAGGCATTTTCGCCCAAGTAAATATTTGGATAGGTAATGCTGAAAATTGATCCAATATACTTCTAGGTGTTGCCAATAATATAGTCGGTATACCGATAAGCACAAGTGGTGCTGTTTCTCCCAGTGCTCTTGAAAGAGACAAAATGAATCCAGTTAAAATACCAGGTAACGCTGCTGGTAAGACAACACGTCTTATCGTTTGCCATTTATTAGCACCTAAGCCGTAAGAAGCTTCGCGTACTGAGTTAGGTACAGCTCTAATTGCTTCCTGACTTGAAACAATAATAATTGGTAATATCAGTAAGGTCATTGTTAGCGCTGCTGCCAATATACTGTTACCCATTTTCAAGGCTTCAATCCCTGCACCACCAACGAACAAAGTGTAACCTAATAACCCAAATACAACTGATGGTACACCAGCTAAATTGGAAATACTGATTTTAACAAACTGAGTAAATTTGTTGTTTTTCGCATATTCTTCTAAGTATATAGCTGTACCTATTCCTAGGATGATTGATAATGGAATGATACTTAACATTAACCAAAGTGAACCGATTAACGCGCCTTTAACGCCAGCCATAGATGGTGTTGAAGAAGAAAAATTAGTGAAAAACTGTAAATTTAAATGACTTACCCCTTTAATCAATGTTTGAGTTAACAACGCAATAAGTACGACTAGTCCTAATAATGTACATGCTAAAAATATGAGTTTGAACACTTTGTTTTTAACCGTTCTGGATGATAAATGTTTTTGGACAAGTTGTTGATCGACGAGTGATTGTCTATTACTATCTGTCGTTTCCATATTAATACTCCTCCCTAAAACGCTTAGAAATCCATTGAGAAAGTAAATTCATGATTAAGGTAAAGATAAATAGTGTGAATCCTACAGCATAAATACTGTAATAAATATTTGATCCAAATGTTGCATCACCTGTCGCTATCTCAACAATATATCCAGTCATTGTTTGAATCGAACTTGTTAAACTTAATGAAGCTGTTGGCGAACTACCTGCCGCTAATGATACAATCATCGTTTCTCCAATTGCTCTTGAAATCGCGAGAACGATTGAAGCTACAATACCTGATGTTGCCGCAGGAAGTACGACTTTAGTTGCTACTTCTAATTTAGTTGCTCCAAGTCCATAGGCACCTTCTCGAATTTTATTTGGTACAGATGCCATTGCATCCTCACTCAAACTTGTGATGAGAGGGACAATCATAATACCGACAACTAAGCCGGGACTTATAGCATTAAACTCTCCAAGACCTGGTATGAAAGATCTTAATACTGGTGTAACAAAGGTCAATGCAAAGAAACCAAACACAATTGTTGGTATTCCTGCTAAAATTTCTAATATCGGTTTAATTATGCGTCGTGCACGATCACTTGCATATTCACTTAAATAAATTGCTGCACCAAGCCCGACAGGAACTGCAAATATAGTCGCAATAACTGTGATTTTTAAAGTCCCTATTATCAATGCCCAGATTCCAAACTTAGGGTCTGAACCGGTAGGATTCCAAGTAGTAGAAAATAGAAATTCAGTTATTGGAATTCTGGTGAAAAAAGTGATGGTTTCTAAAAGCAATGTGATTAATATACCTAGTGTTGTTAAAATGGAAATCGCTGAAATTACGGCTAAAATAACTGGTATAATTTTGTCATTATGCTTCCCTTTTTTATTATTATTTTTTTCAATTAAATCTTTAACATTAGTAGATGAAGTCATAATCAAACCTCTTTCTATTACTCCCAAAATAATTAGATTTGTAAAATAATGATGAACCACTATTTTAAGTTGATAAGCTTGTAGACTAACTGAATGTCAAAATCAGCGTCTCGATAAATCAAGCTTTGTACTCTAAATAATGATTCACCATCAAAATCATGTTTCAAGACACATTTGAAATTGCGTCTTATTATTTTTTGTCTTCAGACTTTTTATCATCAGATTTCTTGTCGTCTGATTTTTGATTTTTATCAATAAATGCTTTTAAATCATCTAATTGTGATTTGTATGTTTTTTCTGGTGCTGCTACATATCCAGCTTCTTCAGCTGCTTTACCTTTATCTTCTAAGACGAATTTGATAAATTCTGACATTACTTTATTATCTTTCAATGCTTTTTCATTTACATAAATGAATAATGGTCTACTTAATGCATAAGAGTTATCTTGAATTGTTTTTTTCGTAGGCTCTGTTGCTTTACCATTTTCATCTTTGATTTTAACTTCTTTTAATTTATCTTTATTTTGTACGTAGAAGTTATATCCAAAGTATCCGATTCCCTCTTTGTTTTTCGTTACAGAAGAAACGATAGCATTTGTATCAGCATTTTTTTCTGCTTTAATATCTTCTTTATTCATTACTTCATTTTCGAAGAAGTCATAAGTACCATGACTTGAGTTTGGTGATACAGCATTTATTTTTTTATCTGGCCATTTACTATTAACATCTTTCCATGTTTTAGCTTTTCCAGAATAAATTGCTTTTAATTGCTGTTTGTCTAATTCATCTACAAAATCATTTTCTTTATTTACAGCAACCGTTACACCATCTTGCGCAATTTTGAATTCTTTGTATTTAATATTCTTATCTTGTAATTTTTGCTTCTCTTCATCTTTAATTGGTCTAGAAGCATCAGCGAAGTCGATATCACCTGCAATGAATTTTTGGAAACCAGCACCTGTACCAGCTTGTCCTGCTGAGATTTTAGCATCAGAGTGATCTTGAGCCCATTTTTCATTTAATTTCTCCACAATTGGTGCTACTGTTGATGAGCCATCACCTTTAGCTTCCCCTTTTAAATCACTATTACCACTGCCACCATTACCGCCACCACAAGCACCTAATAATAGTGTTGCACCTAAAGCTGTAGTACCAACAAATTGCCATTTTTTCATTGAAATATCCTCCCTGTATGAACAACAAATAGTATTTGTATTGATTACATCTTTATCTTAACCTTGAATTATTAACCTCATTTTTAGAAACTGTAAATGTTACATAAATGTTTGTTAAGAAAGTGTAAATATTATTTTTTGTTAATCTGAAAAATATTGCTTCATTAGTAAAAGTAAAATACTTCCTGAAAAATTATCGAAATTTAAATATGAACACAAAAAATGGACAGATGAAATTAAAAAACTACTTCATCTGTCCGATTTAATATTGAATATAAAAAACACGCATCCTACGATACGTGTAAAAATGATTATTCTTTTGAGTCAATTCGACTCCAACCTTTTTTAGTTAAAGTGATTTTACCTGTTTCTATATTAATAATCTTCTGTTTATATAAGTGACCGATTGCACGTTTGAATGAACCTTTACTCATATTGAATACTTCTTTAATCGCTTCAGGGCTTGATTTGTCCCAGAATGGTAATTCACCGTCATATTCAACTAGTAAATCAAAGATGACTTGACCGTCATCGTCTAAACGTTCATGTGCAAGTGGTAAAAATGAACCATTTAACTCACCTTTATCATTATGACCGATAATTCTAACTTGAACAGATTCACCTAGTCTCGGTTCAGCTTTACGTTCTGATTCATGTACGAATATTTTGTAACCTGATTCACTTAATAAGAAGCTACCAATTCGTAATACGCGGTAAGGTTTGGCTTCAATGACTTCGTTTTTTAAATTATCGTCGTGTACAGGTGTAAACATATTTTCTACAACAGATTCACTCGCTAAACGTCCATACATATGATTCTCACGGTCAATTCGCAATGTAACTAGCAAATGATCACCTGGTTGTGGCCATAGTGATTTCACTTTTGGTAAATCTTCCCATGGTACTAACACTTCACGGGGTAATCCAACATCTATACGTGCCCCATCGCGATCCGTTTTAAGTACTTTAGCAAAATCATATTTATCTTTCGTAATATCAGGCATATTTTGAGTTGCAAGTAATTCACCTGAACGGTTTGGATAAATGAAGAAACTATATTCTTCACCTACTTCTAATTCATCATCATCGTTCATTTCTGATTGGTTTAACTTTACGTTTTCACCGTTTGGTCCTTTTAAAAGGTAAGTTGAGCCTTGTAACCCTACTACTTCAAGGAATTCTATAGAACCTACTATATCTTTGTCTAATGCCATGTTATTCTCCTTCGATTCTTGTATTCTTTATTATTATAACATGTGTGAGTCATTCTATCATTACAACTTATATGAGGTCGAAACTGTGACGATAATATGATATAATTCTTCCGTTAGAATATCGAATGAAAAAAAGGAGAAAATGCATGTTACAAGTAACTGATGTGAGTTTACGTTTTGGAGATCGTAAACTATTTGAAGATGTAAATATTAAATTTACAGAAGGTAATTGTTATGGATTAATTGGTGCGAATGGTGCAGGTAAATCAACATTCTTAAAAATATTATCTGGTGAATTAGATTCTCAAACAGGACATGTTTCATTAGGTAAAAATGAACGTCTAGCTGTTTTAAAACAGGACCACTATGCTTATGAAGATGAACGCGTGCTTGATGTTGTAATTAAAGGTCACGAACGTCTTTATGAGGTTATGAAAGAAAAAGATGAAATCTATATGAAGCCAGATTTCAGTGATGAAGATGGTATCCGTGCTGCTGAACTTGAAGGTGAATTTGCAGAAATGAATGGTTGGAATGCTGAGGCTGATGCAGCTAACCTCTTATCTGGTTTAGGTATCGATCCAACTTTACACGATAAAAAAATGGCTGAATTAGAAAACAACCAAAAAATTAAAGTATTATTAGCGCAAAGTTTATTCGGTGAACCAGACGTACTATTACTGGATGAGCCTACTAACGGTCTGGATATTCCAGCAATCAGTTGGTTAGAAGATTTCTTAATTAACTTTGATAATACTGTTATCGTAGTATCACATGACCGTCATTTCTTAAATAATGTATGTACTCATATCGCTGATTTGGACTTTGGTAAAATTAAAGTTTATGTTGGTAACTATGATTTTTGGTATCAATCTAGTCAGTTAGCTCAAAAGATGGCTCAAGAACAAAACAAGAAAAAAGAAGAAAAAATGAAAGAGTTACAGGACTTTATTGCTCGTTTCTCAGCTAACGCTTCCAAATCTAAACAAGCAACAAGTCGTAAAAAACAACTTGAGAAAATTGAATTAGATGATATTCAACCATCATCAAGAAGATATCCTTTCGTTAAATTCACGCCTGAGCGTGAGATTGGTAACGACTTATTAATAGTTCAAAATCTCTCTAAAACAATTGACGGCGAAAAAGTATTAGATAATGTATCATTCACAATGAATCCAAATGATAAAGCGATTTTAATTGGAGATAGTGAAATTGCAAAAACAACATTACTTAAAATATTAGCTGGCGAAATGGAACCAGACGAAGGTTCATTTAAATGGGGTGTTACTACATCATTAAGTTACTTCCCTAAAGATAACTCAGAGTTCTTTGAGGGTGTAAATATGAATCTCGTTGATTGGTTAAGACAATATGCTCCTGAAGATGAACAAACAGAAACATTTTTACGTGGTTTCTTAGGTCGTATGTTATTTAGCGGTGAAGAAGTTAAGAAAAAAGCTAGTGTGCTTTCAGGTGGAGAAAAAGTACGTTGTATGCTAAGTAAAATGATGTTATCAAGTGCGAATGTACTTTTACTTGACGAACCTACTAACCACTTAGACTTAGAAAGTATTACAGCTGTCAATGATGGTCTTAAATCATTTAAAGGTTCTATCATCTTTACTTCTTATGACTTCGAATTTATCAACACGATTGCAAACCGTGTTATCGATTTAAATAAACAAGGCGGCGTTTCAAAAGAAATTCCATATGAAGAATACTTGCAAGAAATCGGCGTTTTAAAATAAATATAATATGTAGAATTTCTTTTCGAAAATCTCTGTGTTGAGGCCCGGCCAACTTGCACATTTTTGTAAGTTGACTTACTGTCACCTTCTATATTGGGACTTATTCCCCAACTCGTATTGTTTGTAGAAATTAGGAATCCAATTTCTCTATGCGTGGCGCCGACAAGGGTTGAAAAAAGCTAGCTACAAAGTCATTTTCATTCAGTCAACTACTGTCAATATAACATTGCAGGGTCTAGGGCATTGATTCATGTCCGAGACTATATTCAATTTAATAGACTTTAACTGGGCGTGAGGCTGGGACATAAATCCCTAAAAAAACAGCAGTAAGATAATTTTCAATTAGAAAATATCTTACTGCTGTTCTCTATTTATACAATACTACGTATTGAATGGCTTCACTTTGCCCGTCTGGCACATTACTGTAAAATTCTATAAATAGAATTTTTGATGACGGATCCCTTCCTAGGGTGCCGTTTCAGCCTCTTTTTACATTGCCTAAGAACTTAATGTCCCAGCCTCGTGTCCTTTTTATTTTATTTTTTAACACATCAGCACAGTGAACACCCCTTCTCTAAATTACAAATACAGTTATCAACGCATTAAAAGAGTACATTTATTTAATGTGCATATTGGGTATGCTATAAGTATTTTGGATTTTATTTTTCAAAAAGTCTCATTATCACCACCTTTTATAATATAAGCAACGCTATAACTTGAATTTTCAGGTTATTCCAAAAAAATCTAAATTATCGGTTTACATTCATATTTGTCATATGTATAATGAACACATACCAATTTAATAATATTTTGATGAGGCGCATCAATCATGAGTAAACTTTAGATTACTGTCTGCTAACAGCTAAATTTGAAAGGGTGCGATGCCGAAGCGATTATAATAGCAGTTATAATTTGTTGGACTTTTTGGTTAAGAGCTGAGAGTTTGTCATTATTTAAAAATAATGGAGTGCATCACTTGTATATAGATTAAGAGCAAGTTCGCATTCCGAACTTGTTCTTTTTTTATTATTGTGTGCCCTTCCTAACAATTAGGAGGATTATATGGTAACAAGAAGTGTGTTGAAATTTGGCGGATCATCCGTCAGTGATTTTACAAAAATAAAAAGGATCGCTGAAATGTTAAAGGAGCGGGTCAATCAAGATGAACAATTAATTGTCGTTGTAAGTGCTATGGGTAACACAACAGATCAATTAATGACGAATGTATCGACATTGACTAAAACACCAAAACAACAAGAACTGGCATTATTATTGACAACCGGAGAGCAACAAACTGTATCTTATTTATCAATGGTATTAAATGATATCGGTGTGAATGCCAAAGCAATGACTGGCTATCAAGCGGGTATTAAAACCATTGGCCATCATTTAAAAAGTAAAATTGCTCAAATTAATCCTCAAACATTTGAACAAGCCTTTCAAGAAAACGATATTTTAGTAGTTGCTGGATTTCAAGGCATCAATGAACATCAGGAATTAACAACTTTAGGCAGAGGTGGTTCTGATACGACCGCTGTGGCACTTGCTGTTAGTAATCAAATACCTTGTGAAATTTATACCGACGTTGATGGTGTGTATGCCACTGACCCAAGACTTTTACCAAAAGCTAAACGACTAGACATCGTCTCATATGAAGAAATGATGGAAATGAGCGCTTTAGGTGCTGGTGTACTTGAAACAAGAAGTGTTGAATTAGCTAAAAACTATAATATCCCTTTATATTTAGGAAAAACTTTATCGAACGTGAAAGGAACATGGATTATGTCAAATGAAGAAATATTAGAGAAAAAAGCAGTTACTGGTGTGGCTTTGGATAAACATATGATGCATGTAACAATTAGTTATCCCCTACCTGACAATCAGCTACTTACACAACTATTTACGGAACTTGAAGAAGGTGCTGTAAATGTTGATATGATTTCACAAATCGTCAACTTGGATGGACTACAACTATCCTTCACGATTAAAGATTGTGATTTTCATCAAATTTCTATGATTCTTGAAACATTAAAGAATCAATATGAAGCATTAGCTTATAAAATCAATGAGCATTATGTCAAAATTTCATTAATTGGCTCAGGCATGCGTGATATGTCAGGTGTGGCATCAAAAGCATTTTTGACATTAATTGAAAATAATATACCTTTCTACCAAACAACAACATCTGAAATAAGTATTTCATACGTCATTGATGATTTTAATGGGCCACAAGCGGTAGAAAAACTATATGACGCATTTAACATTTAATGGTAAAATGATTGTTAAAATATTCTAAAAATTGGAAATTATTATAAAATGGAGTGACAAGTTATGACAAAATTAGCAGTTGTGGGTGCAACAGGATTAGTAGGTACAAAAATGTTAGAGACATTAAATCGTAAAAATATTCCTTTCGATGAATTAGTATTATTTTCATCAGCACGTTCTGCAGGGCAAGAAGTTGAATTTCAAGGAAAAACATATACAGTTCAAGAATTAACTGAGGCTCGTGCAAGTGAACATTTCGATTATGTATTAATGAGTGCTGGTGGCGGTACAAGCGAACACTTTGCCCCACTCTTTGAAAAAGCTGGTGCAATCGTTATAGACAATTCAAGTCAATGGCGTATGGCAGAAGATATTGATTTAATCGTTCCGGAAGTCAATGAACCTACATTTACAAGAGGTATCATTGCCAATCCAAACTGCTCTACGATTCAATCTGTTGTACCTCTAAAAGTATTACAAGATGCCTATGGATTAAAACGAGTGGCATATACAACATATCAGGCGGTATCAGGTTCAGGGATGAAAGGTAAAAAAGATTTAGCTGAGGGCATTAACGGTAAGGCACCTGAAGCATATCCACATCCAATTTATAATAATGTATTACCGCATATTGATGTGTTTTTAGAAAATGGATATACAAAAGAAGAGCAAAAGATGATTGATGAAACTAGAAAGATTTTAAATGTACCAGACTTAAAAGTAACAGCAACATGTGCACGTGTTCCTGTTCAAGATAGTCATAGTGTTGAAATTGATGTAACGCTTGAAAAAGAAGCGACTGCAGAAGATATTAAAGCATTATTTGATCAAGATGACCGCGTTGTTTTAGTAGACAATCCAGAGAACAATGAATATCCAATGGCAATCAATTCTACTAATAAAGATGAAGTATTTGTTGGCCGTATACGTAGAGATGATTCATTAGAAAATACTTTCCATGTATGGTGTACATCAGACAATTTATTAAAAGGTGCTGCATTAAATGCTGTACAAGTATTGGAACAAGTTATGCGTTTAAAAGGAGCGAATTAAAATGACACATTTATTTGAGGGTGTTGGCGTTGCACTTACAACCCCTTTTACAAATAACAAAGTTAATCTTGAAGCTTTGAAAGCACACGTTAATTTTTTACTAGAAAATAATGCCCAAGCAATCATCGTTAATGGAACTACTGCTGAGAGCCCTACTTTAACAACAGATGAAAAAGAACTCATTCTAAAAACAGTTATTGATCTTGTAGATAAACGTGTTCCTGTCATAGCAGGAACTGGAACTAATGATACTGAAAAGTCAATCCAAGCTTCAATCCAAGCTAAAGCCTTAGGGGCTGATGCAATTATGTTAATTACGCCCTACTACAACAAAACGAATCAACGTGGTTTAGTAAAACATTTTGAAGCGATTGCAAATGCTGTGAAATTACCAGTCGTGCTGTACAATGTTCCTTCAAGAACGAACATGACAATTGAACCAGAAACTGTAGAAATATTAAGTCAACATCCTTCTATTGTAGCTTTAAAAGATGCTACGAATGATTTTGAGTATTTAGAAGAAGTGAAAAAGCGCATTGATACAAATTCATTTGCATTATATAGTGGCAATGATGACAATGTTGTAGAATACTATGAACGTGGTGGTCAAGGGGTTATCTCTGTTATTGCCAATGTCATTCCTAAAGAATTTCAAGCGTTATACGATGCTCAACAAAGCGGATTAGATATTCAAGATCAATTTAAACCAATCGGCATACTGTTATCAGCCCTATCAGTTGATATTAACCCAATTCCTATTAAAGCTTTAACAAGTTATTTAGGATTTGGAAACTATGAATTACGTCTGCCATTAATTACACTAGAAGATACAGATACTAAAGTGCTTCGTGAAGCATATAACATATTTAAAGCGGGTGAAAATGAGTGAAAATATTACTAATTGGCTATGGCGCAATGAATCAACGCGTTGCTAGATTAGCAGAAGAAAAAGGCCATGAAATTGTGGGGGTAATCGAACCTACACCGAAAGCAACAACGCCATATCAACAATACCAACATATTGCTGATGTTAAAGATGCCGATGTTGCAATAGATTTTTCAAATCCAAATCTGCTTTTCCCTTTATTAGATGAAGAGTTTCATTTGCCATTAGTTGTGGCAACAACTGGCGAGAAAGAAAAACTACTTAATAAGTTAGATGAATTGAGTCAAAATATGCCTGTATTTTTCAGCGCGAACATGAGTTATGGCGTTCATGCACTGACTAAAATTTTAGCAGCTGCTGTTCCCCTACTTGATGATTTCGACATCGAATTGACTGAGGCACATCATAATAAAAAAGTAGATGCACCAAGTGGTACGTTAGAAAAATTATATGACGTGATTGTATCTTTGAAAGAAAATGTAACTCCTGTTTATGATAGACATGAATTAAATGAAAAACGCCAGCCACAAGATATTGGTATTCATTCTATTCGTGGAGGTACGATTGTCGGTGAACATGAAGTTCTATTTGCCGGCACTGATGAAACGATTCAAATCACGCATCGTGCACAATCAAAAGATATTTTTGCGAATGGTGCAATACAAGCAGCAGAACGCTTAGTTAATAAACCAAACGGCTTTTATACGTTTGACAACCTATAAACATATTAAAGGAGATCGATTATTTTATGGTACAACATTTAACAGCTGAAGAAATTATTCAATATATAAGTGATGCTAAAAAGTCTACACCAATAAAAGTATATTTAAATGGTAATTTTGAAGGCATCACATATCCAGAAAGTTTTAAAGTATTTGGTTCAGAACAATCTAAAGTAATCTTTTGTGAAGCAGATGATTGGAAACCTTTTTACGAAACATATGGTAGTCAATTCGAAGATATAGAAATTGAAATGGATCGTCGCAATTCTGCCATTCCATTAAAAGACTTAACAAATACTAATGCACGTATTGAACCAGGTGCATTTATTAGAGAACAAGCTATTATTGAAGATGGTGCTGTCGTTATGATGGGTGCAACAATTAATATTGGCGCAGTCGTTGGCGAAGGTACGATGATTGATATGAATGCTACTCTCGGTGGTCGTGCTACAACTGGTAAAAATGTACATGTAGGGGCTGGCGCAGTATTAGCAGGCGTGATTGAACCCCCTAGTGCTTCACCAGTTATAATCGAGGATGATGTATTAATCGGTGCAAATGCAGTTATTTTAGAAGGTGTACGTGTTGGTAAAGGTGCTATTGTTGCAGCTGGCGCGATTGTGACACAAGATGTACCAGCTGGTGCAGTTGTTGCTGGTACACCTGCGAAAGTGATTAAGCAAGCTTCTGAAGTACAAGATACTAAAAAAGAGATTGTAGCAGCATTAAGAAAACTGAATGACTAGTGACGTCAACGTATAATAATTTCAAGGTTGAGATACGATTATGTCTCAACCTTATTGTTTATCATTGAATAAACTTATGATCACAAATTTCGAAATACGTTACACTATTTATATAGTAATTTAACACAAAGGATTGATAATTATGAATGAATTAGAATTTGTTACGAAACATCGCCGTCATTTACATCAACATCCTGAATTAAGTTTACATGAATTTGAAACAACTGCTTATATTAAAGCGTTTTTAGATAGTTTAAATATTAAATACGATTGCCCATTGGAAACTGGCGTCATTGCATACTTAGAAGGTAATGGCTCACATACGATAGCGTATAGAGCTGATATTGATGCATTACCTATTTTAGAGGAAAATGATGTGCCTTATCGCAGTCAATCTGATCATGTGATGCATGCTTGTGGACATGATGGTCATACAACTGCATTAATGCTTTTTGTACAACGTTGCAAAGACATGCAAGATGCGGGTCAATTACCGCAAAATGTCGTTTTCATTTTCCAACCTGCAGAAGAAACTGGTGGCGGTGCAAATCGATTAATAAAAGCCGGTGCCTTTGATAAGTATCCAATTGAAGCGGTATTTGGTATTCATGTTAACCCATTTGCTGATGAAGGCATTGCAGTGATAAGAGATGAAGAAATTACGGCCAGTGCAACAGAGTATCGCTTTTTCTTAACAGGCCTGTCAAGTCATGTTGCTGATAAAGAACAAGGTCATTCTTGTGGTGAAGCATTACAACATGTATTAACTCAAATATCACAAATTCAACAATTTCACCTTAACGGTTTGAAACGAAATATTGTTCATATTGGTCATTTTAAAGCTGGTGAAGCGATTAATACTGTACCAAGTAATGGTTATTTAGAAGGTACAATTCGTACATATGATATTGATGATTTAACAATCGTTAAAAATCAAATGCAAAAGATAGCAGAAAGTGTCAAGCTTCTGTTTAATGTAGACTGTGAAGTTAAATTTGCAGAAGGTTATCCCCCTACAATCAATAGTCCGAAATTACGTACTCAAATAGAGGACGCCTTAATAAAAGCTGATTTAAATGTCTATGACAAACCAACGCCATTCTTATTTGGGGAAGATTTTAGTTTTTATGGTCAACAACTAGCTCCAGCTTACTTTGTTTTTATAGGAACACGAAATGAAGATAAAGGTTTTGTAACTGGTTTGCACACATCACATTTAAATTTTGATGAAAAAGTGTTAATAAACGTGGCTAATTTTTACGAAAATTTATTAAATAATTACAAAGAGGTGTAATACATTGACAGCAACATGGTCTGTAAATAAGAAAATATTTTTACAAAATGCAATCACAGTCAAAAACAATCAGCCATTAATGGCAGTTGTTAAAAATAATGCATATCACTATGACCTAGAATTTGCTGTAACTCAGTTTATCCATGCAGGTATAGATACATTTAGCACAACATCACTACGAGAAGCAATTCAAATTAGACAACTTGCTCCAAATGCAACAATCTTTTTAATGAATGCAGTTTACGAGTTTGATTTAGTCCGTGAACATCAAATACACATGACTTTGCCGTCGTTGACATATTACTATAACCATAAAAATGATTTAGCTGGTATTCATGTTCACTTAGAATTTGAAAATTTATTACATCGGTCTGGATTTAAAGATTTAAACGAAATTAAAGAAGTATTGAAAGATCACCATCAAAATCAAAATGCAAAAATGATTATTAGTGGTTTATGGACCCATTTTGGATATGCTGATGAATTCGATGTGTCAGATTATAATATTGAACGTTCACAATGGATGGAAATTGTTGAAGCACTCTTATCTGAAGGTTATCAGTTCGACCTAATCCATGCTCAAAATAGTGCGAGTTTTTATCGGGAAGGACAAATATTACTACCCCACCATACACATGCCCGTGTAGGTATTGCGTTATACGGTTCAAGACCATATAGTTCACTGAATCAACATGAAATAGTTCAGTCATTGACTGTAAAAGCACATGTTATTCAAGTGCGCGAAGTACAAGCTGGTGATTATTGCGGTTATAGCTTTGCCTTTGAAGTGACTAAAAACAATACAAAATTAGCTGTAGTTGATATCGGTTATGGCGATGGAATTTTAAGAACTCGTGCTAAACATGAAGCACTTATCAATGGTAAACGCTACCCGATACGTGTATTAATGATGAGCCATATGTTTGTTGAAGTAGATGGCAATGTACATGCACAAGATGAAGTTATTCTTTATAATAATGATATCCGCATCGATGAATATACCTTTAAAGGTGTTGGTGCAAATTCTGAACAATTAAGTGCTATGAATCATGATTCTTTAAAAAAGGAGTACATTTCAAATGACTGTTAAATATAATCAAAATGGCGAATTAACAATGGATGGTATTAGTTTAAAAACGATTGCGCAAAGCTTTGGTACACCTACCATTGTTTATGATGAACTGCAAATTAGAGAACAGATGCGCCGTTACCATCGCGCATTTAAAGATAGTGGATTAAAATACAATATTTCATACGCCTCAAAGGCATTTACTTGCATTCAAATGGTCAAACTTGTAGCTGAGGAAGATTTACAGTTAGATGTTGTTTCTGAAGGTGAATTATACACAGCTTTAGAAGCAGGTTTTGAATCGAGTCGCATCCATTTCCATGGTAACAATAAAACGAAACATGAAATTAGGTATGCTTTAGAAAATAATATCGGTTATTTTGTTATAGATTCATTAGAAGAAATTGAATTAATAGACCGCTATGCTAATGATACGGTTCAAGTTGTATTACGAGTTAATCCAGGTGTTGAAGCACATACACACGAATTTATTCAAACTGGTCAAGAAGATAGTAAGTTTGGATTATCAATTCAATATGGCTTGGCTAAAAAAGCAATTGACAAAGTGCAACAATCTAAATATCTTAAATTAAAAGGTGTACATTGTCATATTGGTTCACAGATTGAAGGTACAGAAGCATTTATTGAAACTGCTAAAATTGTTTTACGTTGGCTTAAAGAGCAAGATATTCAAGTTGAATTATTAAACCTTGGAGGTGGCTTTGGTATTAAATATGTTGAAGGTGACGAAAGTTTCCCTATCGAAAGTGGTATTAAAGATATTACAGACGCAATAAAATCTGAAATTAAAGTTCTAGGTATAGATGCACCAGAAATAGGTATTGAACCGGGACGATCTATTGTAGGTGAAGCTGGCGTTACTTTATATGAAGTTGGAACCATTAAAGAAATTCCAGAGATTAATAAATATGTTTCAATCGATGGCGGTATGAGTGATCATATCAGAACTGCACTTTATGACGCAAAGTATCAAGCATTGCTTGTTAATAGAAATGAAAAAGCAGATGACAGTGTAACTATAGCTGGAAAATTATGTGAGTCTGGTGATATCATTATTAAAGACGCTAAATTACCTTCATCAGTCAAACGTGGAGACTATCTTGCTATATTATCAACTGGTGCATATCATTACTCTATGGCATCCAATTACAATCAAATGCAAAAGCCTTCTGTGTTTTTCTTAAAAGATGGCAAAGCACGTGAAGTTATAAAGCGACAATCGTTAAGACAACTCATTATTAATGATACAAAATAAAAATAAATAAAGTAATCCCCGAAGAACAGAAAATTATACTGTGACTCGGGGAATTTTTAAGATTATTTAATTAAGAGTTTATTGCTTGTTGGTTTATGAATATGGATGAATATTTTTCATTACTTCAGCTACAGCAACACTGCTTGCATTAGATTCATCTTCAAGCTTTTCAATTATATTATTATAATCCTTTTCATTACGATTCTGACTCATTTTGTATGCAGCCTCTATCTTGTGTATCTTGACTTTAAAGCCTACAATACCTTTGGCCTGCATTTTGGTATTTTCAGAAATATTGTCCCATAATACTGGGTCTTCACGATGCCTTTCATACTTTACCAATAGTCTTTTCAAGTCATCTATTGTTTCTTCCTCACTTAATATACTTGATTCACCATATAAATGAACTGCTTGATAATTCCATGTAGGTACATTTTCTTTTTCATACCACGCTGAAGAAACGTAAGAATGTGCACCTTGATATATGATTAATACATTTTGATTATCTTTTAATGTATTACATTGAGGATTAGTTTTAGCTAGATGCCCACTAATATAATAGTCGTCCCCTTTTTTATCTAAAACTAATGGTACATGGGTAGCTATAGGCTTTCCTTGATCCACAGTTACAATCATTCCAAAAGAATTACTTTGAATAAACTTTTCGATTTCTTTAAAATCATCTACTTGAAAATACTTTGGCACATGCATATAATCTCCCCCTGTGAATAACAATACATTTTAATGTATTTTATCATTAAAAAATCTAAGGATAAATAAGTTAGAGTAATGCCATAGTATCACTCGTTTATAAAATAAACTATGAAACAAAAATAATTAGGCTTTAACTTTTACTTTTAACTTGCTTTTTTAAATAATATAAAATGATAAGGATTAATAACAAATACAGTGTAAAAAATAAAATTTCATCAAATCCAAAATCTTTACTTGTAATTAATACATCAATATGTTCTAATTCCATCATCTCTGCTTTAATATAACTGTTAAATCTTGGTAAGGCCATTAAATGTACATTGTAAATATAGTAATAAAAGTCTATAAAAAGTATGTTAAAAAATATGTATGTCTTATCTAAATTAGTTTTAAAGAATAATATTCCTGATATCGTAATTGGAATAACTAGAATCATCATCATTGCTGCTAAAATATTAATATTTAAACCAATTGCAGATAATACACCGAAAACTAATAAATTAGCAACTAAACTAAGGATAAGATATTTCATAAAATCACCTCGTCGTTGTACACCATAATTATATTATATAAATATAATTTTCTATTGCAAACAATGTTGGTGATATAAAAAAAGAGTTCTCAATTTGGTTGAGAAACTCATCGCGTTAAGTATTTGTAATAAGCATATAAAAACACCTTACTTCTTGGTAAGGTGTTAGTTAAAATCAATGATTCAAATCTAAGAATTATAGTTTAACAACGTTTGCAGCTTGTGGACCGCGGTCGCCTTCAACTACTTCAAACTCAACAGCTTGACCTTCTTCTAATGATTTGTAACCATCTTGGTTAATTGCTGAAAAATGTACGAATACGTCATTTTCTCCTTCAACTTCGATAAAGCCGAATCCTTTTTCAGCGTTAAACCATTTAACTGTACCTTGTTTCATAATCTGAAACCTCCAAGACTAAAATTCATTCAATATGCTTATTCGCATATTACAAAAAATACATGCAAATTTCACTCAAATATTCTTTGCAATATGGAATAATCATCTGCTTAACTTGTATTATAGTGCAGTTATTACCAAATTGCAATACAATAATAAAAAATATTCATTTAATCAATTATTGGTAGTTTATAATATACTTCATTATTTTGTAAAACAATGAAACTATAAAATATTTGTAAATCCTCTTCACAATCTTCGCAATAGTTCATGTCACAATTATTATAAAATGCATAAATATTATATTTGCCTGTGACATAATTATCGAACTGAACTTTATATTGATTAATCAATTGTTGATAGTGCTTAAACATGTCATCAAAATCTTGATATTGATATTTTTCAACAATGTTTTCTGGCCAGTCACTGAATAACCACCATCCCTCATAATCGGCTCTAATTTTGGTAACTGTCCACATTATTAAAGACCCCTTCCATGCTTCAAAAACTCTATACTTATTTTTATACCTTTATCCTCTGAAAATCAAGTTTGACGACTTGAAACAAACAAAGTAGCAACTATAGTAATTATTAGTTTTTTTAAGTAAAACTACGTATAATAACATTATGAGGTGGTAAAAATGAGACATATACATTTACAAGTATTCGGACGCGTTCAAGGCGTCGGATTTAGATATTTTACACAACGCATTGCAATGAACTATAACATTGTCGGTACTGTTCAAAATGTAGATGACTATGTAGAGATATATGCACAAGGGGATGACGCAGATATAGAGAGATTTATTCAAGGTGTAATTGAAGGTGCCTCACCAGCATCAAATGTAACGAGCCATCAACTTGAAGAGTTAGAACTAAATCAAAAATTATCGGATTTTCGATCAATATAAAATGCTAAATAAAGGAAGATGACAGTGAGATATAATATTTCTCATATATTTGGGGTGTTAGTGGGAATTCCTGTAGCGTTTTTAACAAGCATATTTGGGATGATTGCACTTGATGTATCTTTTTTAATTGATATGTCTATTGGTATTGTTGGCTTTTTAATGACATACCTACCGATACAAAAACTCACTTCACGCAAATATTTAAACGAAATTGGTTTGACTAGAAAAGACTATCGCTATATTCGAAATCAGTTAAATCATACACACCAAAAACTTAGAGGTATTTTAAAAACATATGTCAATATAAGATCAATTAAAGATTTTAGGCAGATTAATGATATATACCAAATTTCACGTTCTATTTATACGACAGTTAGACAGAGACCTGCATCATTTTATAAAGTTGAAGGCTTTTTTTATTCTCATATTGATAATGCATTAAATTTGGTTGATGCATATACACGTCTAGCAAAAATGCCCAAAAAATCAATTAATGAACAGCAAAAATTAGAACAAACACGAATTACTTTGGATGAGGTCAAACGAACATTAATCGCTGATTTAAAACGTCTCAACGAAGATGATTATGAACGTTTAGATATTGAAATGGAATTAAATAAGTTACATCAAAAGCATCATCAAGATTGATGTAAAATAGCAACTATTGGAGAGATGATTGATGACTGAAAATAAAAGTTTCAAAGAAAGCCATCCACTAGATGATTTTATAAGCGATAAAGAATTATCGAATACTACTATTCAAAAAGAAAAGTTAACAATTGAACAACAAAAACAGGTAGACACAATCAGTAAACAAATTAACCCTTTAGACAATGAAGGTTTATTAGCGTTTGGTTCTGATTTACAGAAACAAATGTCTCAATTTTCACATCAAATGTTGGATGAAGTACAAAGTAAAGATGTTGGTCCTATTGGAGATACTTTGTCAGATCTAATGTCAAAACTAAAGTCAGTTAATCCAAATGAGTTAAATACTGATAAACCATCTATGTTAAAAAGAATTTTTAGCAGAGCAAAGTCGTCTATCAATGAAATCTTTTCAAGAATGCAATCAGTTAGTGCTCAAGTCGATCGCATAACGATTCAACTGCAGAAACATCAAACACATTTAACAAGAGATATTGAATTATTAGATACGCTATATGATAAAAACAAACAATACTTTGATGACTTATCATTGCATATCATTGCTGCACAGCAAAAAAAGTTGCAATTAGAAAATGAAAAGCTACCACAATTGCAACAGCAAGCGCAGCAATCCACTAATCAAATGGATATTCAACAAGTTGCAGATATGCAGCAATTTATAGATAGACTAGATAAACGCATATATGACTTACAGCTTTCAAGACAAATAGCGTTGCAAACTGCGCCACAAATTCGTATGATTCAAAATGTTAATCAAGCCCTTGCCGAGAAGATACAAAGTTCAATTTTGACAAGTATTCCACTATGGAAAAATCAAATGGCCATTGCGCTTACATTAATGAGACAGCGTAATGCAGTTGCTGCACAGCGAGCTGTCACTGATACAACTAATGATTTATTAACAGCAAATGCTGAAATGTTGAAACAAAATGCGATTGAAACTGCAACAGAAAATGAGCGTGGCATTGTTGACCTTGATACATTGAAACGTACACAGCGTAACATTATTGAAACAATTGAAGAAACATTAATTATTCAACAACACGGTCGCGAAGAACGACAATTAGCTGAAAAAGAATTACAACAAATAGAACAAGATTTAAAGTCACATTTAGTGAACATCAAAGGACCGAATAAACAATCATAAATTACGAATTAGATATAACAAAAAAGGAAGCATCCTAAGATTAAATTGGAGATGCTTCCTTTTATATTATTCGTTATTCCTGTTGATATTTAATTGGATCTTGTTTTACAAATATGCCGACTAGATAGCCTAATATCGTTGCAATAATTGCTACTGGGAACCACTCTAAAGAATACGCTCTTAGAGGCAATGATTCTATAAAGTTAATTTTCAGCCAACCTAACTTACTCATAACACTGAAAATCGACAATATAAATACGATAATAACTGGAATTTGTTGTGAAATGCGTTTTGTCGGTATGAATTTGGCAATTAAAATTAATAACACAACAGTTATTGCTACTGGGTATACAATGCTTAATACCGGAATTGACATTGAGATAACAGCATTTAAACCTTGGTTAGCAATAATAAAACTCATTAAAATGAAAACTAATACAAATGCTTTGTATGATACTTTAGGTACGATTCTATGGAAATATTCAGAAACTGCAACAATAAGTCCGCATGCTGTAGTTAGACATGCCAACGCCACAATGATGCCCAATAAATATTTTCCGAATGAACCAAATCCTGTTGAAGCCATTGTCGTTAATAAATATGTCCCAATGTTTCGATCTTTGGATTTCAATTGATCTAACGTCATATCACTTACTGGCATATGATTACCAATATAACCTAATGAAATATATATGAAAATTAAAGCAACGGCTGCAATTAAACCAGCAGTCAAAGTTTGTTTGAATATTTGATTTGTTTTAGTAATACCTGTAAGTTTTACTGCATTAACAACAATCATTGAAAAAGCAATTGCTGCAATGGCATCCATTGTTAAATAGCCTTGTGTAAAACCTTCAGCAAAACTTGAAAAATTAGAATGATATAGTGCTTCATTGCCCTTTCCAGCACTATTACCGCTAAAGTCTAAGTATCCCTTAATAATCATCGCTAAAATAGTAATCAATAATAATGGTGTTAATAATGAACCAATACGATCGATTAACTTAGATGGATTTAAACAAATATACAAAACGACTATGAAGTAGATAATCGTAAATATAAATAAAGCGATACTACTATTGCTATGTATAATTGGTGTAATTGTCATTTCAAAAGATGTAGATGCAGTTCTAGGTATTGCGAAAAGTGGCCCTATAGTCAAATAAATGATGATTAAGAACAATATTGAAAATTTAGGTGAAATTTTATTTAATGCGCCAATATATCCTTCTTTATCAAGTGCACCTACAATCACACCTAATAATGGTAAACCAATCCCAGTTAGAACAAACGCTAAAATGGCGGGCCAGAAAAATTGACCACTATCCAATCCGAGATTAGGAGGAAAAATTAGATTGCCTGCGCCAAAAAACATAGCGAAGAGCGTAAACCCAATGACCCATGTATTTTTATTCATAGAGTTACTCCTTTTTTTTAAAACACGAAATAATTTACAAGTAAATATTTTAGCACAAAAAATAATAAAGAGTCTATATGAAATATGTTGTACATAGCAGAAACAAAACACATGTGTTGTTTAAATCAAATTATGACAGAAAATAAAATTCTTCAAATTTACTTTTTAAATAGTAACTGATGACTTTTATTCACAATTTCATATAAACTCATATTTTAAACTTATTTATAAAGATTTAAGTAGTAATTTTTTTAATAATGGAGAGAGATGTCCAGGTAAATGCGCAACACCTTCAACGAAAATAGCATATTGACCATAAATATTATGAATTGTTTGTTCAACATCTTCAGTTATTGGATCTTGACTCAAAAATACATTAAATACTTCAATGCCAAATTTACGTGACATTTCTACAGCTTCATACGTGTCAATAATACCATCTTGACTATAATTAAATGCAGACGGTTCACCGTCAGAAAATACGATTAAAAATCGTTGATGTTGATTTCGACGCAGTAATCGTTCACTTGCAACTCTAATAGCAACACCATCACGATTATCATCTTGAGGTTCAAGCGCCATAATACGTGGGCCATCTTTTTCAAAGGTTGAGTAATCATAGTTAATAATCTCATTAATGATATTTGGTTGTGCATGCTCGTCTGAATCAAAGGCATCCTCACTGAATGATAAAATTTCATGTTTAATGTTCAATGCTTTTAACGTCTCGTGGAATAACACTACACCTTTCTTCGTTTCAGCCATTTTATCATGCATACTTGCTGACGCATCAATTAACAATGTAAACGTCGCATCAAATGATTTACTTAAATCTTGTTTTTTGTAAAACAATTTATATTGATCGTCGATAAACCAATTAATTAAATCCTTTTGTAATCGCCCTTTTGTTAAATTAAAACGTGCATCTCGTTGTTCTCGTTCAATCGTTTTCTTTATAATTTGAATTAAGTCTTTGATTTCATATTGTACGTCTTGTTTCGATTCTTGATATTCTAAAACATATTGTGGCTCAATTTCAGGAATTTGCCATTTTATTTCTACATTTTTGTTCACACCATCAAGTTGAAATGCCTGGCTTTGACCAACAGCATCGCCTTCTTCACGATTTAGCGTATCGTTTGATCCTTTGCCCTTTTTGGTCATCATATCAGTCATATCGTCTGTAGA
This sequence comes from Staphylococcus sp. GDB20D11A, assembly GCF_016893255.1. Lineage (NCBI taxonomy): Bacteria > Bacillati > Bacillota > Bacilli > Caryophanales > Staphylococcaceae > Staphylococcus > Staphylococcus sp. GDB20D11A. The sequence goes on along the minus strand of NZ_JAFEPJ010000018.1, from coordinate 25,772 downwards.
ATCGCCTTCACGTGCTTCATCATTACCCAATGTTTCACTATTTTGTCCTTCGTGAAGCTCCATTTCTAAATAAGCGCCACCTTTTGACTCACTATCTGCAGATTTAGAATCAGCTTTTTCACTTTCGTTATCATCATCTTCTGAAGTATCATCTTCCCCATCAACTTGACTTGCATCAGTTCTCTTTAAATCTTCAAACTCTGAACTAGCTAATGTATTATATAGTGTTTTAGGTAAGTAATAATATTCGTTTAGCATATCTTCTTTTAAAATATCATCTACTTGATACATAATTCTTTGAGCCAGATACATATTATCTTCAGAATTTTGATTTTGGAAAAAATTAGGTAAATATAAGAACATATTAACTAAAATATCATCTAAATCTGAATGTATAGATGGTATATCAAAGAAATCTTGACTTAAAAATGCATGTTCTAAATACAAAAATAATAAATCTGTATATTGTGTTTTAGTACGATACACTTTAATTTGAGATTCCGTATATGATATCCGTGTATCTAAGCGAAGATCAATTAATTTAGCAGTACTTGGGCGCTCAATTTTAATAGAATTTAATACGCGCATATCTTCTAATAATTTAAAAAGTTGTTGATAAAATTTAGGGTGTTTAAAAGTTTTATCTTGTACTACTTCATTTACAATTTGTACATCCATCATATGATAACCGTAAGCAGCTAACATAACATCTGTTTTTAAACCAGCCATTTCGATATGGCTTGGTCGATGTGACCAAAACCAACTCGTAATCAAAATATTTTGAACAGGATTATAGTAAGGGAATTTTTGGATTTTAACTTGTGTTTGTTCATTTTTTAATAAGAGTCGAGCTAAGTCTTGCAACATCATTACTTGCTTGGCATCCAACTGTTCGTCGTTAAATTTTATGAAACGATCACTCATGTTTTATCCCTCTTTAAAAGTTTAGTTCTACAGCATTATATATTGCTTGTTGTTCACGTTCATCTTCCAATTTATCAATAATTGTACGTTTAATTGCACGTTCAACTGGCATTACAGTTATTAAATCACACAAGTCTAATAATGCACGGATACTAGCGGCTTCTTCAGAAATTTGTCCCTGCTTAGACATAGTACGTAAATCTTCGTTAAACTTAATAATTTGTTCGATTTGTTTATCATCTTGTAATAAACTTTGCTCTTTAATTACATTTTTTAAAATGTCCCCGTCAATATAGTCAACGTGAATAACAACAAAGCGATTTTTTAGTGCTTCATTCATTGGCAATGTACCAACATAACCTTCATTTATCGCTGCAATAACGTTAAATCCTGGTACAGCTTTGATTACTTCACCAGTGTATGGATTCGTAATTTGACGACGATAATCTAAGACCCCATTTAATACAGGCAATGTTTCAGGTTTAGCCATATTTATTTCATCTATATATAAAATATGCCCCTCTTTCATAGCTTTAATAACTGGACCATCTACAAAGACAATTTCTTGTTGTCCTTCCGCATTTGTTTTAATTGTTTTAAAGCCTAATAAGCTTTCTGTATCTAAATCAACAGAACAGTTGACTTGATGCATGGGTGTATCAACAACTTCACTTAATGTTTCTGCCAACTTCGTTTTCCCTGAACCTGTTGGACCTTTAAGTAAAATATTTTTATTTAAATCAAATAATGCCTTCGCATCATTGAAAACTGTTGAATCTGAATTCTTATAATGTTTTAGTGCCATTTTAAAACGTTCTCCTTTAAATAAATTAAAAAACTAAGACATGGAATAAGTTCTCCAAATGCCTTAGTTTACTATTCTATTCTGATATAAAACGCAATGCTTAGTATGCGAATTGTTTATATTTTACCAAATTTACTAATTGAAAATCTCATATTAGGCTTCATTTCAATAATTATGTGTTTAAACTTCTTTGAAATATGTTTTATAGTAACCGCCAACTAATCCTGAATTATCTATTATTTGATAATATTCTTCAGTTTCGTTGATAACATCATATTGTTTGCCTACAGTTAACATGTCAGAAACTGTAAATTTCTTTGCATCTGTATTAATGACTTCTACTTTCTTGATTGGTGTATGTTCTTTCCAAGTTTCATGTAACATAAATTTTGTCCTCACTATCGTAAAAAAATTATTTTTGTAAAGTGAATATAAACGATAATCCACTGTTTTCAGTAATTCTAATTGATTCAATATCATCTTGCTCAAGTGTTTGATATGGTATTTCTACTTCATCTAAGCGCGATTTCGCTTGATTAAAGAAATCTGCATCTTTCGTTTCAAACTCAACTTGATCGACTGCGCCATATTCCGGCATTGTCATTTCGGTTTCTACAGGCATTAAATGTATTTCGCCACCTAGACCACCCGTTCCGATTTTGAATACTTGGACATGATAATCAGCATTGTCGAAGGGTTGGTATTCTGCAAATACTTCAAGTCCGAATATATTTGTTAAAATTTGACCTGTAATATCTACATGATTCACTTTAAGAATCACTGGCCCTAAACCTTGCACTTGATGTAACGGATTGACCGCACTTTCGAAAGAAGGCATGCCTAAACCAACGCCATAATTATTCTCATTTGAATATATTGAGAAAATATGACCGTTGTTATCTTCGAGACTGAAATATTTATTGCCATTTAATTCTTTAACTGTTGTAAATGGAATATCCTTACTCGATAATATTTCCGCATACTCCTCTAAACCTGAGTCAGTTGGTGTACGTAATCCAATACCCACAAAGTGAGATTCTTCTAATTGCTCACTTGGAACTTGTATAAATTGAAGTCTTGTTCCTGGGCTTATATCTGCATCGCCGAAACGAATTGAGTTTTCAAGAAGTTCTTCACAATTTAATCCTAATATGTCAACCATGAAATGTTTTGTCTGTTCTATATTTGTTGTACCTAATGTTATACTTCTAAGTCCACACATTATAGCCACCTCTATCTTTATCTTTACTATTATATTATAACTTATTTTAATCATAAATTATAGAATATCGGTCAGTTGATTTTGATTATAGATTAATATGTGAAAAATGTATTTCTTTAAAAGAACTATTTCATTTGAATAGATAACATAATATTGTTATGGTTGCTATTGAGTGTGTCATTAATGAGTATCTGTATATAGCAATTGAATATTTCGTTTTTTGTAGTACATAAAAACATATATATGTCGTGTCCATAAAGTGAATGTACATCTTGTTCAGATGATTTTAAATTAACTAAAGGCGCTTATAAAATTCATAAATTTCATCGCTTGTTATTATCTAAAATGATTTCATTAGCATATTGAAACACGCTATTCTACCTATATTTCTATTGTGAGTCTATTTCAATAGAAATGATATATTTTTTAAGTAGTCAAAATTAAACTGACATTTTAATACGAAGCATTATAAAAATAAAGTACAGCAGTAAGATATTTCGACTAGAAAATAATCTTACTGCTGTTTGTTATTGATTTAATCCCTTTTTTAGGAATAGTAAACTATTTTGTGTTGTGGATTAAGATTCTAATAATAAGTCTTCTGGGTTTTCAATTAATTCTTTAATTGTTTTTAAGAATCCAACTGCTTCTTTACCGTCAATAATTCTATGATCATAGCTTAATGCAATATACATCATTGGACGATTTTCGATTGTATCTTGATCAATCGCAATTGGTCTTGTAATAATTGAATGCATGCCTAAGATTGCAGCTTGATTACCATTGATAATTGGCGTACTCATCATTGATCCAAAAATACCGCCATTTGTAATCGTAAATGAACCATTAACCATATCATCTAAGCCAAGTTTTTTCTCTCGTGCTTTAACTGCTAAATTAGCAATTTCTGCTTCGATTTCTGCAAAATTCTTTTTATCACAATCTCTTACGAATGGTACTAATAATCCATCATCTGTAGAAACAGCTACACCAATATCATAATATTGTTTCGTAATCATGTCGTCGCCGTCGATTTCTGCATTAACTTCTGGATACTTTTTCAAAGCTGCTACAGAAGCTTTAGTAAAGAATGACATAAATCCTAATTTAGTACCATCATGATCTTTCATAAATTGTTCTTTCTTACGTTTACGCAATTCCATAACATTTGTCATGTCAACTTCGTTAAAAGTTGTTAACATAGCTGTATTATTAGATACCTCTAATAATTTTTTAGCAGCTGTTTTCTTTCTGCGTGACATTTTTTCACGAATCACTGGTTTTGTAGGATATTGATTGTATTTTTTCTCTTCTTTTGCAGGTGCTTGTTGTGTTGTTTGTGTTGATGCCGGTGCCTGTTGTTTCTTATCAATATCTTCTTTACGAACAACATCATTTGTTTTCGGACTTACTTCAGCAAGATTCACACCATTTTCACGAGCATATCGACGCGCAGAAGGTGTAGCATTAACACGCTGCTGATTGTCATCATTTGTTTGATTGACTTCAGCATTATCTGCCGATTTATTTGTTGTTTCTTCTTTTTTATTATTTGTTTCTTCATTTTGTTGTGGAGTATTGTCGTTACTATTTTCTTTAGAAGCATTGCCACTACCTTCGCCGATGACAGCAATTGCTTGTCCAACTTCTACAGTGTCGCCTTCACTGGCAAGTTGTTCAGATAATACACCTGCTTCTTCAGATACAACTTCGACATTAACTTTATCAGTTTCTAATTCAAGAATAGCTTCACCTTTTTCTACGCTATCCCCTACGTTTTTCAACCATTCTGCAATGGTACCTTCTGTAATAGATTCTGCTAATTCTGGAACTTTAACCTCTGGCATGACTTATTTCCCCCTAGTTATTTTTTAATGCATTTTCTATAATTTTATTTTGAACAAGTTTATGAATTTCTCCATCGCCTTCAGCTGGAGCAGCCCTTTGAATTCTGCCATGATAACTTAAATCATATTTATCTGCAACTAGCACTTTAACATATGGATAAACATATAACCAGGCACCTTGATTTTTAGGTTCTTCTTGTACCCATGACACTTCTTCAAGGTTTGGCAATTGTGCTAGTAATGCTTCAATCTCTTCCTCTGGGAATGGATACAATCTTTCAATCGCAACGAGTAATACTGATTCGTCTGGATTTTTAGCTAATGCTTCTTTTAAATCAATGAACATTTTACCAGTTGCCAAAATAACCTTTGTAACCTTATCCGCTTGATATGATTCTGTCAAAATTGGCTCAAATCCACCAGAAGTAAATTCATCAATTGGTTTTGCAACTGTTTTATTTCTCAGTAAGCTTTTTGGTGACATAACAACTAATGGTCGCATTTGTTCAGAATCTAAACTAGCCGCTTGTGCACGCAATAAGTGGAAATAATTACTTGAACTAGATAAGTTGACAACTGTGAAATTATTTTCAGCAGCTAATTGTAAAAATCTCTCTAATCTTGCTGATGAATGTTCAGGCCCTTGACCCTCATATGCATGAGGTAAGAATAATGTTAATCCTGAACGTTCTCCCCATTTTGAGCGAGAACTGAATAAGAAGTTGTCAAAAATCATTTGTGACATATTTGCAAAATCACCATATTGTGCTTCCCAAATATTGAAGCTTTTTTTGTTTTCCACATTATAGCCGTATTCAAAACCAACTACTGCTGCTTCTGAAAGCGGAGAATTGTGTATATCAAATGTCGCTTTTTGACCAGGAACATGATGTAAAGGTGTATATGTTTCACCTGTTTGCTCATCATGTAACACGGCATGTCTATGACTGAATGTACCACGTTCACTATCTTGACCAGTTAAACGAATCGGTGTACCATCTTGTAAAATTGTCGCAAATGCAAGTTGTTCTGCTTGTGCCCAATCAACTAAACCATCTTCTTTATTAAACGGCTCATGGCGCTTCTCAAGAACTTTGTTTAACTTTTTCAAAATGTTAAAGCCATCCGGATATGTTAACAATGCATCATTTATTTCTTTCAAGTGATCAAACGTAAATGATTGTTCGTCTGCTTGTAACGGTAATGCAAGATCTGCAGGCTTTTCCATATCTGGATTATCCATTTTATCAGCTTTATTAATTTTATCATGAGCTTGTCTTAGTTCCTTTTGGACTTGTTCTATAAATGAATGCATTTCATCTTCTGAAATGACACCTTCATTAACAAGCTTTTTACCAAACACATATTCAACAGAGTCATGTTTGCGAATATTCTGATAAGGAACTGGATTAGTAATTGATGGTTCATCCATTTCGTTATGTCCGAAACGACGATAACCTACTAAATCAATAACGACGTCTTTATGAAACTCTTTTCTAAATTCCATTGCAATATCAATTGCTTCAATAGTAGCTTCAACGTCATCAGCATTGACATGGAATATTGGCACATCATAACCTTTGGCCACATCTGTAGAATAAGTTGTTGAACGTGCATCAATTGGTTCTGTAGTAAATCCAATTCTATTGTTAGTAATAATATGCAATGAGCCACCCGTAGAATAGCCTTTCAAGTTTCCTAAGTTCATTGTTTCGAAGTTAATTCCTTGACCAGGATAAGCAGCATCGCCGTGTATAATAATTGGCATTGCTTTATGATGATCAGTCGTCGGAGCCCCAGCACGATGTGTATCATCTTGTGCTGCTCTTGTACGCCCTTCAACTACAGGTGCAACAATTTCCAAGTGACTTGGATTGTTAGCCAGTGCAATACGCTGCATTGTACCGTATGAATCAGTAGTTTTAATGCCACCAAGGTGATATTTCACATCACCAGTCCATCCAGCAGTTAACTGCAAACTACCATCTTCAGGTAAGAATTTCATTGGATCTGTATGCATAAATTCTGAAATCATCATTTCGTACGGTTTTTCTAAGACATGCGTTAAAACGTTTAAACGTCCACGGTGAGCCATGCCTATTTGTATATTTTTAATACCTTCTTTCGCAGCAATCGTAATAGTACGTTGTAACATCGGTACAAGTGCGTCTACCCCTTCAATTGAAAAACGCTTTGCACCAACGAAGTTTTTATGAAGATATTTTTCAAACCCTTCAACATACGCTAATTGTTTAAATAGTGCCCTTTTTTCGTTATTATTTAACGTTACTTTATATGGCGTTTCAATTCTTCTTTTTAACCAACCACGTTCGGTATTGTTATTAATATGCGTATACTCAAATGCAATCGGTCCTTTGTAACGTTTTTCCATTCTTAAAATTGCTTCATAAGCATTATCATAAATGTCGGCAAAGTGATCTGAAACAATTCCTGCTGATATACCTTCCAAAGTCTGTTGATCTAAATCAAAGTCTTCAATCTCTAATTTAGGTACATGTTTCCTTTTCGGAGGATTTACAGGATAAATATCGGCTTTAAGATGCCCGTATTGGCGAATATTATCAATTAAACGCATGACACGCTTAATTGTGCCGTCGCTATTTTGACTACTTGTACTTTTTAAAGCTGGTACAATTGAGTCATCATTCTTAATTGTGCTGAATAAGACTTGTAAATCTTCTGGTACAGATGATGGATCTTGTAAAAAGTCATCATATAGATCTAACATTAGACCTAAATTCGCACCGAAGTTTACAGGAGCCTCTGAAACTTCTTTTCTTTCGTTAGTCATTTTACACCCTCCACAAAAATGTTGAAACGCTTACAATGTAATAATATCACTATTTAGTTATTTGTTAAAGTAGATTCACCTATTTATCTGCTAAAAAGAAGAATCAACAAAAGCGTTGATTCTTCTAGGTTTATAGATGTATTTTATTGTAAATTTTGGGAGTACAACAGAAATGATAAAGAACCATTGTTTATTTGTTTTATAGTCGTTCTTATACATTAGTCACAGCTAATGTGTACTTAAAAATTGATCCTATGACTTTAATTGACGTCTCAGACATGATTAAAATATGATTTTAAACGTTGTTCCTTTGTTAATTTCACTTTTAATTTTAATCGATCCACCGTTTAATTGAATGATTTTTTGCGCAATAGATAATCCGAGTCCATTACCGCCTTGACTTCTTGAACGAGATTTATCCACTCGATAAAAGCGATCAAAAATGAAATCTTGATCTTCCTCTGGAATACCAATTCCATGATCTGTAATTTCAATTATTTTTTGCTTATTTTTTAACCTTGTCTTAACTTTAATTTTCTTATTCTTCACATCATATTTAATTGCATTATCAATAAAGATTAAAAATAATTGTTCGAATTGATGAGGTTTCATTTTGATTTCTAGATTTTTAGATGTCAGATCCGTATCAAATTGATAATCAGGATGCAATTGTTTTAATGAGTGTATTCGCGAGCGAATTTCATCATTAATATGCACGGTCTGCGCTTCAGAAGAAATGTCATTTACATCTCCTTTAGTCAATTCAAGTAATTCTTCGACTAATTTTATGATACGATTCATTTCTTCAATAGAAATATTTAACGATTCTTCTAATACTGCCGGGTCTTTTTTTCCCCATCGCTGAATCAAATTTAAATGACCTTGAATAATTTGTAATGGTGTTCGTAATTCATGTGACGCATCTTCAACAAATTGTCTTTGTTGATTAAATGATTCTTCAATTTGGCTCATCATCTCATTAAACGTATTTGCTAAATTATCTATTTCTTCATAATTTGTATTTAATTGCAATTTATTTTGAAAACCATCTCGTCGAATCTCAATCATTTTATTTGATAAACTGACAAGCGGTTTAGTTATTTGAGTTGAAAATACATAACTGATTGTGGCAGTTATAATTGTTGCAATCACTCCAAATGCGAGCGCAATGATATACAATGATTTTACGATGTTATCATAATTTTCTAGTGAATGAATTAACAAGCTATACCCTTTGAAATCTTGCGTTGTGATTGGTTCTTTAATAATTAAATAATCAATGCCTTTATAACGTTTTTTTATTACGCGGTCAAAATACCGGTGTTCATAACCTGGTTCAACTCTCACTGTGTTATCATTCGATGTCTCAAATAATTTATTATTATGCTCATCATAAATAATAATCTCTTGAAAATTACCTAAAGATGCATTCAAGTCTAATGCAGATATATCTTTAACAGGCTTAGAATGAAATAAATTATTAATATCGCTTGAGCTTCGTTCTGCATCATCAAGCTCACTATTATGCAGTGTATCTTTCAAGAAAAAGATAATAATTAAACAAAACAAAAATATCGTGACAAACGTAATCATCGTGGTAACAATAATCCAGTTATTGCGCAATTTACGTTTTGTCATCGTATCACATACCCAACGCCACGAACTGTTTCAATCATTTTATCACGATCGTATGGTTTTAACTTGTTTCGTAAATATCTTATATAAACATCTACGACATTTGTTTCTACTTCACTATTATAACCCCATACATGATTTAAAATTTGTTCCCGTTGCATAACATGATTTTTATTTTCAGCTAGAAGATATAGTAAATCATACTCTGTTTTTGTTAATTCAATTTCTGCGCCATTTACCGTCACTTTAAAAGCATTCTTATCAATTGTAATACCGTTGACATCGATGATATCTTTTTGTGGCTGACGACGTAAAATCGCACGAATTCTTGCTAAAAGTTCTTCAATATCAAATGGTTTAACTATATAATCGTCTGCACCGTAATCAAGCCCAGCAACTTTGTCATACGTATCACTTTTCGCTGTAATTATAATGATAGGTGTAGATTGTTGTTGTCTAATTTTGCGACAAATTTCTAAGCCATTAATTGACGGCAACATTAAATCTAATATGATTAAATCATAGTAATGGCTAAGCGCTTTATCTAAACCGTCTTGTCCATCATACTCTGTGTCCACATTGTAATTTTCATGTGTGAGTTCCAATTCAAGAAATCTTGCTAAGTTTTGTTCATCTTCTACTATTAAAATTTGCGTCATTTGTACACCTCATATTACGACTTTTTCTAATAAGGTAATATATTTTAAATTTTGTATTTTTCTATACAATAGTTGCTTTTTAAATTAGTTTGTTTACGTTTAAATTTTATCACAAATCAATAACCATGTTTTAAAATTTTCAAGCTACAATCATTAATTATTTATTAACTCAAATATTTAATAATCAGTTAATGGAATTCTGTTATTTCTGATTGCAGTACTTAAATATAGAATACTGTAACACAAGGTCTTACCGCAATATCAATTGTTGTCGTATACTGACTTTTCACTAATGTAAAATGAATAGTTATTATCTTTATTTTCACAAAATGACCGTAGTTTAAACATTTGGGAGTGGGACAGAAATGATAAAGAGCCACTAATGATTTATTATGTAGTGGTTCTTACACATTAGCCACAGCTAATGTGTACTTAAAAATAGGAATACATGAGTAAAACTCATGCATAAGAAATACTAATTTCTATAGAAAAAGTATTTCTTTATCGTCGTCCCACCCCAACTTGCATTGTCTGTAGAAATTGGGAATCCAATTTCTCTTTGTTGGGGCCCCGCCAACTTGCACATTATTGTAAGCTGATTTTCGTCAGCTTCAGTGTTGGGGCCCCGCCCCAACTCGCATTGCCTGTAGAATTTCTTTTCGAAATTCTCTGTGTTGGGGCCCCTGACTAGAATTGAAAAAAGCTTGTTACAATCGCATTTTCTTTCAGTCAACTACTGCCAATATAACTTCGTAGATCATAGAACATTGATTTATTTCCCAGCCTGTTTGAACTTGCAAGTAACATTTCTTAATGTATGAATTCAAAAGGAGTATGTAAACAATATAATTTTTAAGCTTCATCAGTTTTAAATATTCTAATTCTACTGAGAAATACAAATTTTTTTATTTTCTAAAATAGCGTAATCATGCGTTTTATTTACTATTCTTAAAAAATATTCAAAAAAAGTTTTAGTTTCTAATTGACAATGATTCTCACTAATGTATAATAGTAGTTGAAAATGATTATCAATACCACATAGAACATCCCCCCCACAACGTTTCGTTCTTGTTGGATTGGTCATTTTCAAATATTCCCCTTTTATATGCCCGTAAAAGACAATATACGTTATAACAACGTTTTATAAAAGCAGTAAACCCTTACGACACTTTAGGTTTACTGCTTTTGTTTTTTTACTATTTAATTGATTAATTTATTTCTAAGTAATAACGTTGATAAAATAATGCAAAATACGCCACCAATAATGCCGGCAATAATATCTGTTGGATAATGTACACCTAGATATACACGTGATATGGAAATCAATAAAATCATAGCTGCACATAACCCTATAAGAATACCTTTTGAATTACCTTGATTTAATCGATTTAATAGATAGATACCACTTCCAAAATATGCAGTTGATCCCATAGCATGACCGCTAGGAAAACTAAATCCTGTTATATCAATTAAACGCAGCAATGTAGGTCTTTCTCTATCGAATATATTTTTTAATGCTGGATTCAAAATTCCAGATAATGCCATTGTTAATGCAAAAAATAATGCTTCAATTTTGTGGCGCTTTAACATGAGATATGCCACAAGAAGTAATGAAATACATAACATTGCCCAGACTTCACCTACTTTAGTAGCCCCAAGCATGATAGATGTCGTAATAAAGCTCTCTGATGAATATATAAATTCATAAACTTCATTATCAATCCATTTCCCTAGTCTTGATTCGTGGAAAAACGCGATAATTCCAAAAACCAATGTAAAAACGATGAGCAAAGAGATACGTTTCCATTGACTCATAAAGCATTACCCCCCATTAATTCAATGCGTCTTTAATCATCTTATCAAATAAAGCTTCTTTCGTATAACTTTGTTCATACGATTTCATATTATTGATAATTCGAGTTCTTTCCTGTTCCATTTTATTTAGCTCTTGTAATAAAATTTGTGCTGTTAATTGTTCTTCATCAATCGTTTTAGCATAACCTTTATCAGCAAAATGATTTGCATTGTCAATTTGGTCGCCTCGGGATTGATCTAAACCTAATGGTACTAATAACATTGGTATACGTAATGTTAAGAACTCATATATCGCATTTGACCCTGCTCTACTTATTACTGTGTCCGTAATTGCTAATAAATCTGTTAAATCTTCTTTAACAAATTCATATTGTATATATCCTGATTTTTTAACTTGAGCATCTTTTAATCCTTTACCAGTTAAATGTATCACTTGATATTGTTGTAATAATGCATCTAAGTTTTCGCGAATAATGCTATTTAATTTTTTACTTCCTAAGCTTCCACCCATAACGAGTAAAACTTTTTTATTTTCATTAAAGCCTGTTAATTGATAACCATTATGTGCATTACCATTTTTTAAATCTTCTCGAATTGTTGCTCCAATAAAATCAGCTTTCTCTTTAGGTAGGTAGTTTAGCGTTTCTTCAAATGTTGTATATATTTTCTTGGCAAATTTAAGTGCTATCTTATTCGCTAATCCTGGTGTTAAGTCAGATTCATGAATAATAGTTGGTATATTTAATGATTTGGCTGCAATAACAACAGGCACAGATACAAATCCACCTTTTGAAAATAATAGATCAGGTTTTTCTTTTTTCAAAACTTTACGAGCATCAAGAATACCTTTCAATACTTTAAATACATCTTTGGCATTTTCTAAAGAAATATATCTTCTTAATTTACCACTCGAAATAGGATAATACTTAATTTCTGGTAGTTGTGATTCAATCATTTCTCTTTCAATACCATTTTTAGAACCAATATAAAGCGCTTCATAACCTTGTGATAATGCAGTTGGAATTAAACTTAAATTTACTGATACGTGTCCAACTGTTCCCCCTCCGGTAAATGCGATTTTCGTCATTAATATTACCTCTATTCTTTTAAATTTTTATAATATGCATAAAATGGTTCACCTTTATCATATGGCGGATATTCCATTAATTGTTCACCGACCTTATGAAATCCAAATTTGGCAAATAAACCTTGTGCAGGTTTGTTTAACGCAAAGGTGTCCGTTAAAATAACTTCTGCACCACGTGCTTTAACTACATCAATAACATAATTGAATAATTCTGTAGCAGCTCCTTTATATTCTTTCGAACCAGTTAATCGATGAATAACAAAGGCACCTTCTCTATTTACTGGCCAGTCAATGTCATCATACCATTCTGCTTGGTCTTGGTCGACAACAATAAAGCCATAAATTTTGTCATTTTCCTCTAATACGTACAAATAATCTTTAGCAATATCTTCTTCAAAATGTTCTAAAAGAGGGTACTGATCGTCCCATTGCTCGTTGTCGTGTTCTTTCATTAATTCTTTTGCTTCTTCTACTAGATTTAAGATTTGATCTAAATCTGACATTTTACCTAGACGGATCATGTACGTCACTCCTTATATCGTTATGTTAAACATGTTTTTCAGTACATGTTAATCTTACACACTATTAACATGCTTTAAACCTTTATTATGAATGAAAAATAGTAATTATCACACTATGGGATAAAAATAACCAATAAAAGTATCATATACCAATTAATTGATTGTTAAAACTAGTGAATAATACTATTTAAAAAGTATATGCTCATAGTATATTAAAGCATGAATTGTTAACAGCGATGATAGAAATTGCTTTATTTACATCATTTGTAAATGTCTAATTTATATCTTTTAGAGTTAGACGTCAATAAAAATAAACACGCCTCCTAAATTGCTATCTTTGCAAATTTAGGAAGCGTGTCATTAACATAATAATAATACAATTTTAGCAGTGTGTATCGCTTATTTTAAAATATTAATCAATTTATCGAGAACATCATCATGTTTATTAGCTTTTTCAACTAATAACTCAGTAAATTTATTATTCGTTTCTTTATTAAATTCACCAGTTACCTCGAGTTTATTCGCTTGTTGGAAAGCTTTAATTTGATTTTCTAAAGCTTGATCAAATTGCGTTGTTTCATTATCAACTTTATAACCTAAATCTGATAAACCAATTTTAATAGTTTTAATATTTTTATCATCGTCTCCAACTTTAAATGTTTTCGTATTAGGAATGACATTTAAAGATTGATATTTAGGTGTGTCAATAGTTACGTCTGGTTTAATGCCTTTACCGTGAATATAATGACCATCTGGCGTTAACCATTTCATTTCAGTATATTTTAACAATGAACCATCCTTAAACTCTCTTGTAGTTTGTACGACACCTTTGCCGAATGTTTTTGACCCATAAACTTTAGCTTTATGATAGTCCTTTAGCGCACCAGTAAACACTTCAGAAGCGCTAGCTGAACCTTCATTCACTAAGATGGATATATCCATGTCTTTCGCTTCTTTTAACGCATCATTAGAAGTTTGAATTGCTTCAGTATCTTTACCTTTTTCTAGTTTAACAACAGTTTTTCCTTTATCGATAAAAATATTTGCCATTTTAACAGCTTCATCTAGTAGTCCACCTGGATTATTTCTTAAATCTAAAACAATCTTTTTCAAACCATCTTTGTGAGCTTTAAGAACTGCATCTTTCAATTCACCTGATGTATCATTCTGGAATTTATTAATAGTAATAACTCCAACATTACCTTTTTTCTTATACTCAACACTTTTAACATGAATTTTTTCACGTTTAATCTTAACGTCTTTTTCTTCACTGCCTCGTTGAACAGTTAAAGTTACTTCAGTGTTTTCTTTACCACGAACATCTTTGACAACTTCATCTAATGCTTTACCTTTAATTGATTTTCCATTTACTTTAGTAATGACATCTTTAGGACGGATGCCAGCACGTTCTGCTGGAGAACCCTTCATAGGGCTAGTAACCATAATTTGATCATTTTTCTTTTGCATTTCTGCACCAATACCTACAAAATCACCTGAAACACCTTCATTAAAGGATTTAGTTTGTTCTTTTGTTAAATATTCAGAATAAGGATCTTTTAATTCTTTGACCATGCCATCAATTGCAGCTTTACTCAACTTGTCAGAGTTCTGTTTTTTATAATAATCACTATTTAAGATTTTATACACATTTTCAATTTTATTTAAGTTTGCTTGATCAGTTTTGTTTAAACCACTTATTTTTTGATTTATAAAAATATATGCAACAACTGTGATGACAGCTGTTATTAGGATTGTACCAATTAAAATTGATATGAATTGCCAACGTTTTAAGTGAACGCGTTTCGATGAATTAGTTTGTTGGTCTTGATTGCTTGTTGCAATTTCGGCGCGTTCATCATTGGATGAAGATGTGTGTTGCTTATCATCCATTGTATCACTTCCTTATTATGTATTATGTACTTTTAAATTCTGTGTAGTTAATCATATCAATTTATGCAAGATAGCGCACCATATTTCACTATAATTGATTAATTTTTAGTCACAACTTAGTTTATTTTAAATTAAAACCAGGATAACAACTTGCATCACCCTGGTTCTAACTATTATTATATTAAAATTTTAGCCATTCCGTATATTCTTCATATAAATCATCAAATACAGACATTGGCAATGTGAAATCACCATGTGTCTCAATATAATCAGACAGTATGTTAAAATCATCATCGTGTTTTGGGAAAGCAAGATCGTCAAATATCTCTTCTGCTAGACGACCTTTATCGTCGTGTCGTCCACGAACTGTCATGACAAATTGATAAAACGAATAGTTTTTCATTAGTTCATTGTCACATCAATCACTTTTGTTTCACCTTTAATCACAGCATTTTCATCATAAATATTAATTGATGCCGCTTGATCTGTGTTAGTAATAATAATTGGTGAAATAACAGATTTAGCGTTATTATTAATATATTCAAGGTTGAATCTTACTAATGGATCTCCGACGTTAACTTCGTCACCACTAGAAACTAACACTTCAAATCCTTCACCGTCTAATTGAACTGTGTCTAAACCGATATGAACTAATAATTCTAATCCGTTATCTGCTTTTAAACCAATCGCATGCTTAGTTGGAAAGACATTATCAACACGTCCTGCAATTGGAGACACAACCTCTCCTTCAGTTGGATTAATACCAAAACCTTCGCCCATCATTTTTTGTGCGAATACAGGATCTGGAATATCTTCAATTTTCACGTATTCTCCAGTTAATGGTGCATAAATTGCGATATCTTTCTGAACTTCTTTGCCTTTTCCGAATAATTTTTTAAACATACTTTCCACTCCTACTTATCAAAATGTGATATTAAATCGCCATAACCCAATTCTTCTAATTTTTCATATGGAATAAATTGAATTGCAGCGGAATTGATACAGTATCTTAAGCCGCCACTTTCTTTAGGTCCATCATTAAAGACATGTCCTAAATGACTATTTGATTCTTCTGAACGCACTTCAGTTCTCAACATACCAAAAGATTTGTCGACTAATTCTATAATTTCATCGTCATCAAGCGCTTTGGAAAAGCTAGGCCATCCACATTCAGAATGAAACTTTTCTTCAGATGTAAATAAAGGTTTACCAGAAATCTTATCTACATAAATTCCTTTAGCAAAATGATTCCAATATTCATTCATAAATGGTGGTTCAGTGCCATTTTCTTGTGTAACAATATATTCTATGTCTGTTAGTTCACTTTTATCTTTTTTAAGCATTTTGATTCCCCCAATGTGATTCTATAAACGCTTTTCTACCTGAACCACGTTGATATTGGTAATAATGTACCGGGTTCTTTTTATAATAATCTTGATGGTAGTCTTCAGCTGGATAGAAATTTTTATATGGTTTAATAGGTGTAATCACTGGTTTCTTGAAAATACCTTGTTCATTTAATTGTTGCTTTTTAAACTCAGCAGCCTTTTTCTGATGCTCATCATGATAGAAAATGACTGGTTGATAGCTTTCGCCTCTATCGAAAAATTGCCCTTGATCATCAGTTGGGTCAAATGTTTTGAAATATATGTCTAATATATTTTCAAAGGAAGTAACCTCTGGATCAAACGTAATTTGTACTGCTTCGACATGGCCGGTTTGATTCGTACATACCTGTTCATAAGTTGGGTTGTCAACATGACCGCCACTATAACCAGATACGACTGACTTGATGCCTGGATATGATGTAAATGGTTTAACCATGCACCAGAAACATCCTCCTGCTAATGTTGCATATTCTTTTGTCATATGAATTACCTCCTCTATCTATCTAATTATAAATTTAGTCTATAAAGGATTGAAATGGAAGTAATTAACACTGAAAAGATTAAATTTACTTCTTAAGGACTACGAGGCCAATCGCACCTTGACCAGTATGTGCAGAAATAACTGGTGTAGTTACATTTATATCGTAATTATTCACATGAAAAGCTTCATTAAAAACTTTCTTCAATTTATCAACATATTCAATAACGTTAGCATGTGCGACACCAACGGATTTGATTTCATGATCTCCTATAAATTCAGCAATTTCCTTTTTCAAGTATTGGATACTAGAATTTTGAGTTCTCGCATTGTGCACAAGCTCTAAGCGACCATCATCTAGTGTACCAATTGGTTTGATTTTCATAAGATTACCAATCAAACCTTTTGTTTTACTAATTCTGCCACCTTTAATTAATTGATTCAATTGCCCTATAACTACAAATAATTTAATGTTTTCTCTTAAATGATTTAACTTTTTAACTATTTCAGAAGTTGAGACACCTTCTTTTACAAGCTCTACTAGGTGTTGTATTTGATACCCTAAACCAAAAGAAATAGATTTTGAATCAATAACAGTTACATTAGCATCTACCATTTGACTTGCTTGGTAAGCAGTGTTAAATGTACCACTTAATCCTGAAGAAAGATGAATACTTATGATTTCAGCGCCATCTTTTCCTAGTTCTTCATAAGCAGATATAAATTCGCCTATGGCTGGTTGACTTGTCTTTACATCTTCATCATTTTCAATATGATTAATAAATTCTTCTGATGTAATATCTACTTGGTCAACGTATGAAGCTCCTTCAATAGTTAAACTTAAAGGAATTACATGTATGTTGTTTGCTTCTAAATATTCTTTAGATAAATCGGATGTTGAGTCTGTCACAATAATCTGTTTTGTCATGGTCATTTTCCCCCTTATTTTTTACGAATTAAATGTAGAAAGGTATGTGGAATTGTATTTTTTTCATCTAGTTTACCTTCAACTGAAGAGGCAACTTCCCAGTCTTCAAATGTATAAGGTGGAAAGAACGTATCACCACGGAATTTACCTTCAATAACAGTAATATACATGTCGTCCACTTTATCAATCATTTCTTCAAATAATGTTTGCCCTCCAAATATGAAAACATGGCCCGGTAGTTGGTAAATATCTTCAATAGAATGAATTACATCAACGCCCTCTACGTTGAAACTTGTATCTGAAGTAAGTACAACATTTCGACGATTCGGTAGTGGTTTACCAATCGATTCAAATGTCTTACGACCCATTACTAAAGTATGACCTGTTGATAATTTTTTAACATGCTTCAAATCATTTGGTAGGTGCCAAGGTAATTGATTTTCAAAACCAATTACTCGTTGCAAGTCATGTGCAACTAGAATGGATAAAGTCATGATTATCCTCCTTCTTCTATCATTTCATTTTTTATTACTAAGTTATCTTTAATTTAACACAATTTTTATCATAAAGTGTGATAGAAATAATGATTTTGCATAATTTATGAAAACGTTTAACACAAAAAAGTACTTTTTTGCACTTGAAAATACTATGATGTCATTTTGATGTCTATATGGTTAGCTAACTATGCAACGACTACACTGCTATTGGAGCTTTTATTGCTGGATGTGATTCATAGCCAACAATTTCCAAATCTTCATAATTTATGTCGAAAATAGACTTATCACTGTTAATTTTTAATGTTGGAGGATTGAAGCTTTCACGTGCTAATTGTGTTTGAATCGCATCAATATGATTTGAATAAATATGTGCATCTCCAAAAGTATGCACAAATTCTCCTACTTCAAGTCCACATTCTTTGGCAATAAGGTGTGTCAATAAAGCGTAGCTTGCGATATTAAATGGCACACCTAAAAAGATATCTGCGCTACGTTGGTATAACTGGCAACTTAACTTACCATCTTGGACATAAAACTGGAACATGGTATGACAAGGCGGAAGTGCCATTGTGTCAATTTCTGTTGGATTCCATGCAGATACGATGTGTCGTCTTGAATCTGGATTATGCTTAATTTGCTCAATTACTGTTTTAAGTTGATCAAAATGATTACCATCTTTATCAACCCAATCTCGCCATTGTTTACCATAAACATTTCCTAAATCACCGAATTGCTTCGCAAATGTATCATCTTCAAGAATACGTTGCTTAAATTGTTTCATTTGTTCGTTATATTGTTCGTTAAATTCAGGATCACTCAATGCACGATGCCCGAAATCTGTCATATCTGGACCTTTATACTCGTCTGATTTGATATAATTTTCAAAAGCCCATTCGTTCCAAATATTATTATTATATTTTAATAAGTATTGGATGTTTGTATCTCCTTTAATGAACCATAATAATTCGGTTGCTACTAATTTAAAAGAAACTTTCTTTGTCGTTAATAGTGGAAATCCTTTAGATAAGTCAAAGCGAAGTTGATGACCAAATTTCGAAATCGTACCTGTATTTGTGCGATCATTTCGTGTATTTCCTATTTCTAAAACTTCTTCACAAAGACTGTGATATGCTGCATCAAATGAATTCAACATATGCGATAACACCTCATTTTCATTATTTATAGTATGTATATTTAGTTCGACATAATTTAACTTTATGTAGCATTTTGTTATCACTCATTTTAGGAATGTGATATTAATATCATGGATTCCGTTACTTTATTTATAAAATGCTGATTAAGTACCTACCACATTGTAACGTGATATATGTTTCCAATTGCTAATTGTTTACCCAAATCTATAACTTTAATGCTAAAAAATTTTAAAAAAGAGGTTAACACATGATTTGAATATTATGTTTGATGTCCTATTAAAACAGTTGAATTTCTAAAAAATATAGTTGGTAAGAACGGACTTTATATAACAAATGGAATACAACTATATTCTCTATTTTCAATGACAGACACCATTTTTAATATTATAAAATGTGTTAACCTTTATATTTATTTATGTGTACTATTTACAATTTTCGTCAAAGGCATCCTTTAAGTCCATTGCAATGTCATTAATATCTCTGCCTTCGATAAATTCTCTAGGCATAAAATAAACTAAATCTTGACCTTTGAATAAAGCATACGAAGGACTAGATGGTGCTTGCTGAATGAATTCTCGCATTGTAGCAGTTGCTTCTTTATCTTGCCCAGCAAAAACTGTAACTGTATTTGTAGGTCTATGTTCATTTTGTGTTGCTACTGCTACTGCAGCTGGTCTTGCTAATCCAGCTGCACAGCCGCATGTAGAGTTAATAACTACAAAAGTTGTGTCATCAGCATTTACTTGGTTCATATACTCTAATACTGCTTCGCTCGTTTCTAAACTTGTAAAACCATTTTGAGTTAATTCGCCACGCATTTGTTGCGCAATTTCTTTCATATAAGCATCATATGCATTCATATTTAATTCCTCCAATTAAATTGTTCTGTTTGCCATTTGTTTCCATACTGAACCAAGTGCTTCATCTCCGTTTTCAATACGAGATATGGCCATTTCAATTTGTAATTTAACTTCAAACGCACTGTCATTAATATGCGCTTTAAGTGCAGGAAGCTGCTCTGCATTACCTTCATCAAAGATAAACATAGCAGCACGCCACCTAACGATTTTCTGTGGATCATCTAATAGTAGCACCATTTCTGGTAGTGCCTCTGGATACCCTAAATCGCTTATGCAATCCCCTGCTGTTCTTCTTACAGCAGGACTTTTATCACGAAGCCCCTTATATAAATACGGTAAAATTTCTTTACTTTCAATCATACCTAATAATACAATCGCTTGACGTCTAACCGGTACTTTTTCATCAGATAAAGCTAAATCAAGCAGCGGTATATCTTCAAAAGTCGGCTTTGGAAAATGGTTTAACATTCGTAATCGAGTCTTCCAATTATCAGTCGCATGATATTCATCCAAAGAGACATGTCGATAGAAATGATAATTATTAGTTGCGTGATTTTCTTCTAAAGCATGCTTTACCAATACAGGTAACTGTGATTCTGGATAGGTAGCTAGCACTTCTTCTAGGACACCATCCATTACTTCTTCAATATTTCCATAGCGATTTCCTAAATCTAGCCATTTACGCATAAAAACAATATTGTCATGTTCTGTTTGCGCTTGAGTCATATAATCAACATATGTTTGTGGTAATTGTTCTCTTAATTCTTGGTCAGTAGAAGTTAGCTTAATTTGATACGGTATCCCCTTAAAAGTTAATAGTTCAGCTTTAATTTCACCAAAATGATTGTCAATTTGAGGTTCATTTACAGATTCTAAAACCTTATTCCCATCAGAAAAAACAGCTTTAATATCAGGTAATATGACTTCCCAATCAGCTTTTGGTGCCTTATCAACAGCTAAGAAGTTCATGACATGAAAAATAGAAGTGATACCGTCTATAGATAACAACTGATTTATAAATCTTGGTTGTGTTTCTTCTACTTTTTTATAAGTATTAGATAACTTGTCTTCTCTTGTAAATGACAAAACAACTTTCATTGTATTTGGACTTGGCGTTGGCTCTATACGTAAAATTTCCATATACTTTATCCCCCCCGAATACTAGTTGATGAAAAATTTATTCGAATACAGCCTCTACTTTTGGCAATACTGTTTCCCAATTTGCGTCATTTTCTTTATCAACTGAAATAAAGTCCATAACATGGAAAATTGATTTAACACCTTCAACCTTTAAGATGTCATTAATAAATGCTGGCTGTGAATCATCAACTTTAGTATACGTATCTGATGTCATACCTTCTCTGCTTTCACTAAGTGTAATCTTCATTGTGTTGTGGTTCGGTGTTTCTGATATTGATATAATTTGCATTTGACTTCCTCCTATTGAAGTTCATTTCCTAATTGTTTTATTTCTTTCCCTATTGAACACTCATTGATACAAAAATGATGCGCCTTCGTTTTCCCCTCTAATTTACGCAGACGAGTTTTGATTGGACATTGATTGCAATAAGTATTCATTAAATTATCTATTTTCGCGAGTGCATTTTGCTCTGAAAAAGTTAAAATACGCGACACTTCCTTTATTACTTCAAAATATTGCAACCTTGTAAATAAGTGTTACTGTTTTAAATTTGACATAAAAATATTATAACATTTTTGACCCTAAGATTTGAATGAAACCTTTTACAATTCTATACGTAAAATGTATTTATATTCAAATACTATTGCATCGCAAACGATTTTTCAGTAAAATGAGTAAGTTATTTATTGAGCGGTTTCTAAACACCCGCATGATCAAAATTTAGGAGGACATTTTAATATGTATAATGAAATTTTAGGACTAGTTACGTTTATTGCAACGTTCGTGCTTATGGTACTTATGTATCGCTTTTTTGGTAAACAAGGTTTAATTGCATGGGTTGCAATTGGCACAATCATTGCCAACATACAAGTGATTAAAACTGTAGAAATCTTTGGTATTTCAGCAACTTTAGGTAATGTCATGTTTGCTTCTATTTATTT
Source organism: Staphylococcus sp. GDB20D11A (assembly GCF_016893255.1). Lineage (NCBI taxonomy): Bacteria > Bacillati > Bacillota > Bacilli > Caryophanales > Staphylococcaceae > Staphylococcus > Staphylococcus sp. GDB20D11A. Next base: position 3,168 of record NZ_JAFEPJ010000018.1, on the reverse strand, counting down.
AGCAACAGATATATTAAACGATATTTATGGGCGTAGAGTTGCAAAAAGAGCAGTTTGGTTAGGCTTCTCATCAACATTAATTATGATTATTGTTATGCAATTGTCATTACATTTTATTCCTGCACCAGAAGATATGGCACAAAAAGCATTACACGCAATCTTTGATGTTGTGCCACGCATTGCTTTAGGCTCAATCGTCGCATATATTATTGGTCAACATATTGATGTATTTATCTTTTCACTAATTAAAAAAGTATTTAGTTCTGATAAAACATTTTTCATCCGTGCATATGGTAGTACATTTTTAAGCTCAATAATTGATACAGCTTTATTTGTAGCTATCGCATTCATCGGAAGTTTACCTGGTACAGTTGTATTTGAAATATTTATTACAACGTACGTACTAAAATTAGCTTCAACAGTTTTCAATGTACCATTTGGATATATTGCTAAATCATTTTATCGTAAAGGTAAGATTGATAAGTTAGATCAAGGCTATTAAAGCACTTACTACATAATAGAATAAGTATTAAGGCTGATATTTGAGAAAATTTTATCAAGATGATTTTTTTAGGAAGTATATTACAGTACTACGTATTAGAAAATCATTTTTGACTCAGCGAGTATTTTAAACACGTGTTACTTATTTAAGTGATGCGTGTTTTTTTATGGATTACCCAACGTATTTTGTATTACAGTAATAGTAACTTTAACTAAGTATTGAATAGAAAGTAGGTTTATTATGGCGAAAATAAATTTTGATGCCGCGACGAAAGGAAATCCAGGCATAAGTACTTGTGCCATTGTAATCAAAGAAGATGAGCAGCATTATACATATACACATGAGTTAGGTGAAATGGATAATCACACAGCAGAATGGGCAGCATGTATTTATGCACTAGAACATGCACGTGAATTAAATGTTAGTAATGCGTTGTTGTACACTGACTCTAAGTTAATTGCGGATAGTGTTAACGCTGGTTATGTAAAAAATGCCAAATTCAAACCTTATTTTGATCAATTGGAAATATTTGAACAAGATTTTGATTTATTATTTGTTAAATGGATTCCGAGAGAACAAAACAAAGAAGCGAATCAACACGCACAGCAAGCATTGTACAAATTAATTAAAAAGAACAAATAAAAGGAGCACCGACTGATATATTTTCAATCGGTGCTCCTCTTTTTATCGAAGAAACAAATTATTTTTTATTTTTTTTAGATTTCTTTTTCTTCTTTTTAGCTGCTACCTTTTTAGAAGGTTTTTTTGATGCCGACTTTTCCCCTTTGGATTGGTTATCTTTTTGATTTTTCTTTTTAGCCAATAATAAAGGAACGTCCTCATCTTTAGATTCAATACTAGTTGTTGTTTCAACATTTTCCTCTTTATCTTTGCGTCGTTTTGCGATTAAGAGTGGTGAATGTTCGTTATCTTTCAACACTTTTTCATCTGTGTTTTCATTTGTAACTTCCACATCTTCTTCATCTTCTTTACGACGGCGTTTTGGTAAGAAGAACGGCGTATGTTTAACTTTATCGAGTGACTCGCCATTATTTAGCGAATCTTTTTCTTCAACAGTAACATCTTCTTCATCTTCTTTTCTTCGACGTTTCGCAAATAAAAGTGGTAAATGTTTTGTATCGTCTAAAGTCTCTTTTATTGAATCTTTATTATTATCTCTTATTTCTAATTCTTCCTCTTCATCTTCTTTACGACGACGTTTGGCAATGAAGAACCAGAAACTAGCTAGTAAGCCAGAGATACCCACCACACCAATAGCGTTTTTAATAACATTACCGAAATTATTACTAAAGTGACGCATATGAAGTGGATCAATGTCATCATCTTCATCAAGTTTCTTTTTATGTCCAATAGTCGAACTGTTAAATGGATGATTTGCAGTTCCATAACCAATTGTTAAATGGCTATTAGATTCATTTCCAGTACTTGATGATTGTTTAGCACGATCAGATGTTACAATTTGTACTGCTGAAATTCGAGCAATACCATTGTTCAATGCAGCCTCAACTTGCTGTAATGTATGCGCATTATTAATATCTCTAATTGTTTCAAGCACAATTTCGTTAATTCGATTCATTGCTGCTTGTTTTTCATCAGATGAGCCAATTTCACTATTTCGAATACTATTCATTTTTTCATTTGAAAAGTCTTTAATTCTACTAATAGCTTCTTGCTTGCGTTTAGCTAGTTCTTTTGCTATTGGATTAGCTGCTTTCATTTGAGCTTTAAATTGTTCCAATTGCCCAGTTATTTCATCGATGCTTTGCGCACGTTGAATCGCTTGAATTGCTTGTTCTTTTAATTGATTTAACTTAGCAATTGCTTCTTGCTTCTCTTTATCTGTTAGATCAGTACGAGCTTTGATTTCATCAATCATATGTTGAATTGCATCTTCAATCGATTTAATTGCATTTGATTTTGCTTGTTCAATCGTAAATTGTTCTGGATTAAATTGTTCAATATGCGCTTGTTCTTGTTGTTGAATTTCTTCAACTGAATGAACATCAGGTGCATTGTTAATATGATCAATTGCTTGTTGTTTAAGCTTATTAACTTCGGCAATTGCTGCTTCTTTTTGTTCTAGTGTTAATGTCACACTATTATTGATTTCATTAATCTTTTGTTGTGCCGCATTTTCAATTGATTCAATTGCCTGTTGTTTGACTACTGACAATTCTTTTTCTACAACTTTTACAGGAACATTAACAATCACTTTTGATCCATCAAGCAATGTAACTTCAACTTTTGCTGTTAAGCTATCAGAAATCGTTGCAGTTGATGGTGTATCGATAACTTCTGCTGTAAGCTGATCTATTAAGTTAATGTGTGCTAAAACATCTTGCTCTGTAATGATGTCATCACGATGTACGATTAGTTCACCATTAACAAGCAATTGTTCAGGTGTTGCTTCAGAAATTTCATTTACAGCAGGTTGATCGTCAACCTCCCATACATGCGTATTTCTAATGTCATCTAAACCTAAGTTTAATCCTCGATTTAATTGATCTATAGTTTGAGCATTCTCAACGTTTTGTAGTGCTCGTTTTTCAGCTTCGTCAATTTCTTTGAGCGCTTTTGCTTTTTGCTCAGGTGTTAAATCTGGATTTGAATTGATTTGATCACGCTTTGAACTGCACCCAGTCTAG